>QMOE01000232.1 GCA_003648125.1 Chloroflexota bacterium | reverse complement strand
CTCGCAATGACATAATGACAAGTGCTGGATGGGTCTCGGTTTACACCCAGCCGCGCAGATGGCAGGCCTCGGCCACGCGGCCGACGGCTACGATGTAGGCCCCCATGCGGTTGTTGACCTTGTGCTGTTGCGCCGCTTCGTGGACGGCGTGGAAGGCGGCGGTCATTTTCTTATCGAGCCGCTCGTGGACTGTTTCCTCGTCCCAGTAGTAGCTGTATGTGTTCTGGACTTGTTCAAAGTAAGAAACAGTCACGCCACCGGCGTTGCACAAAAAGTCGGGGATGACGTATATGCCGCGTTCATCTAGTACCTTGTCGGCATCGGGGGTTGTAGGGCCATTGGCCGCTTCCGCCAGTATCTTGACGCTGGAGGAGATTTGCTCGACTGTTTGTCCAGTGATGACGTTCTCAATGGCGGCTGGAATAAGGACGTCTACGTCCAGGCTCAACCACGCCTTGTCATCTTTTATCTCGTAGCCGGCTTTGATGGCGGCATCTTTATCTATGCTGCCGTAATCATCAGTGATGGTTGCGAGGAAAGTGGGATCAATCCCATCCTTTTTCACGTAGGTGTAAGCCTTACGGTCTTTATGGTCCCAACAAGCGACGCACAATACTTTGCCGCCCAGCATATTTATGTAATTGATGGCAGCGGATTGCGCCACGTTGCCAAAGCCCTGGATTGCGGCGGTCGTTGTTTTGGCGTCGATTCCCAGGCGTTTGAACGCTTCACGGATTGTGACGACGACTCCGACGCCTGTGGCGGGGCCTCTGCCTGCTGACCCGCCCAATGGCAGAGGTTTCCCGGTGATCATTCCGGGAGTGTGGTACCCTACGATTGTTTCGTACTCGTCCAGCATCCACGACATGATCTTGGGGTTGGTGGCGACGTCAGGTGCAGGCACGTCTACGTTCGCGCCCAGGATGCAGTTGATTTGACGGATGTAGGCGCGGCTCAACCGTTCCAATTCCCGCTCTGACATCTCCTTGGGATTGCAGATGATGCCGCCTTTCCCGCCGCCCAGTGGGATATTGGCCACAGCGCATTTCCAGGTCATCCAGGCGGCTAGAGCGCGGACGGTGTTGACGGTCTCGTCGGGATGGTAGCGGATACCTCCTTTCATTGGCCCGCGAGCGCCGTTGTACTGAACTCGGAAACCTTGGAAGATTTTGGTCGTGCCGTCGTCCATTTTTACCGGGAGCGTGACGTGCATCTCACGCATCGGCCAGCGCAACAGCTCGTGCGTCGCCGGATCCAGGCCCATGATCTCGGCGGCCTGGTCCAACTGTTGCTGCGCGATGGCAAAGGGGTTCAGTTTTTCTGACATGCTTGTTCCTCCATTTAATTGTGAGAGTGATTGTTTCGGCACGGGTTCCGATGAAGGCTGATTTTACGCACGTTTTCTGCTTGTACGGGCAGTATAGCCGCTTTGCGCAGGTATAACCAGTGACACACAGCACGTTTCGGCTATGACAAACTTCGGCCCGCTCTCGGTTCTCAGCCTCGCCGGGCCTCCAATTGGATTTTTAGCATCTCCCGTACCACCTGGGGATTCGCCTTGCCCTGGGTGGCCTTCATCACCTGGCCCATCAGCCAACCGATGAGTTGTACTTTGCCGCTCAGGTACTTGCTCACCTGCTCGGGGTTTTCCTCCAGTACTTGGGCGGCGATCTTTTCCAGAGCGGCCGTATCAGAGATTTGCGCCAGCCCGCGCTCATCCACGATCTGCTGCCCGCTGTGACCACTGGCGAACATTTCGGCCAGTACCTCTTTACCCGTGTTGAGGTTGATGTCGCCAGCCTCGACCAATCCGATCAGGTCTGCCAGCGCTGGGGGCGAGACCGATAGATCGGCGACATTTTGCCCTGCTTCTTTCATCAGCCGGAATAGCTCTCCGGTGATCCAGTTGGCGATTGACTTGGGGGCGATTTTGCCGGCGGCGATGGCGGCCTCGAAATAATCGGCCACCCGCTTGTCGCTGACCAGCACGCCGGCGTCATAGTCGCTCAACTTGTAATCGGCGATGAAGCGGGCGCGCTTGGCATCGGGCAGTTCCGGCAGTTGCGCCCGTAATTCCTCCACCCACTCGTGGCTGATCTCTATAATCGGCAGGTCAGGTTCTGGGAAGTAACGGTAATCGTCGGCCTGCTCCTTGCCGCGCTGGGGCACCGTGACCCCGCGCGCCTCGTCCCAGCCCATTGTCTGCTGGACGATGGCGCCGCCGGCTTCCAGTGTGGCGATTTGATGTTCGATTTCATAATCCACTGAACGGGCCAGGGCGCGGAAAGAGTTGAGGTTCTTGATCTCGTGGCGCGGGTTCATCACGTCAGAGCCGGCGGGGCGCACGCTGATGTTGGCCTCGAAGCGCATCATCCCCTTTTCCATATCGCCCGGGTTGACGCCCAGGTAGACGAGATAGGCGTGCAACTTGGTTGCATAAGCCAGCGCTTCTTCGGCGGAGCGCATGTCGGGTTCGCTGACGATCTCCAAGAGCGGCACGCCGGCGCGGTTCAAATCCACCAGACTGGCGTCGCCTCTGTGGTACAGTTTACCGGCGTCCTCCTCCAGGTGGGCGCGGTTGACGCCCACGCGCTTGACGCCCGCCTCGGTCTCGACCTCCAGGTAGCCGTTCACCGTCAGCGGGGGGAACACGGGGGTGTATTGGGAGATTTGATACCCCTTGGGCAGGTCGGGGTAAAAGTAGGACTTGCGGGCAAAGCGGGTGACGGGTGAAACCTGGCAGTGGAGCGCCAGCCCGGCCATGATAGCCATCTCGACCGCGCGGCGGTTGATCACCGGCAGCACCCCAGGCATACCCGTGCAGACCGGACAGACGTAGGTGTTGGGGGGCAGATCGCCGGTATCCTCCACCACCGGGCAGGAGCAGAACATTTTGGATTTGGTGTGGATTTGGGCGTGGACTTCCAGGCCGATGACGGGTTCGTAGTGGGTCACCCTCTCTCTCCACTCACGCGAATGCGGGCATCTTCGACAACGACAACGCGCCCCATTATTCGATCTTTGGATACCGTGGCTAATACTCGTTCGAGAGCCTTGACCGCGTTCTGGGGCGTCGGGCGATGCAAACGTAGCAAGATGACACCGCCATGTTGTTTCAAAGGATAATGCAGAATAGCGCCAAAGTCCTTGTCGTGGGTGACAATAATGCGCCCTTCCTCCAGCGCCATCTGGATGAGGGTATCATCGTCAGCGCCAGTTAATCCGGCTTGCTGCACAACTTTAACATCGTGTCCCTGGCTTTGCAGCAACCTGGTTACTGAGCCAGCGATGTTCTCGTCTACCAGGAATTTCACGCTGGCACAGCCTCAAAAGAGACGAAAACTTGTTCGTTTGCAATGGTTTGGGCTGCATAGTGAATAGCCGCCAGTATATCTTCTCGCTCTAGATGCGGGTACTCTCCAAGAATCTCAGAAATAGACATCCCAGCGCCAAGAAGCTCGAGGAGAAATTGCACCGAGATGCGCGTGCCACGAACGACAGGTTTGCCACCTAGAATATTAGGATTACATACGATTCGCTCCATCGATTGCACCCTCCCCACCGTATTTGGCCTCTCCAAGCGGCGATCAGAGTATGATCACTATTATACTGCATTTCGCGTTCTGTACCACCGTTTCAACTTTTGCTACGGGTGGTGTCATTCAAGAGGGAGCAAGGATTCTAGACCGGCAATTTCTCCCCCCTTGATGTAAACGCGTACTACTCGCGGCAGCAGACCGGTTGTCACCTCATAGTTGATCGTCTCGGCCCAGCGGGCGACTTCTTCGGCTGGGATGTGTCCCTCTCCCTGCCGGCCCACCAGCACCACCTCGTCGTGTAATTGGACATCGGGGATGTGATTCACGTCTACGACGAACTGATCCATACACACGCGCCCGACGATGGGCGCGCGCTGGCCGTGGATCAGCACTGCGCCGCGATTGGAGAGGATGCGGTGATAGCCGTCGCCGTAGCCGACTGGGACGAGCGCCACGCGGGTGGGCTTCTCCGTGATGTACGTCCGGCCGTAGCTGATGCTGGCCCCGGCGGGCAACGTGCGCACGCGGACCACCCGGCTCTTGAGCGTCAGGGCCGGGCGTAGTGGAATGACCGGCTCTACCTCGCCCGAAGGACGCAGCCCATACAAGGCAATACCGCAGCGCAGCATATCCAGCGCCATCTCTGGCAGGTCGAGCGTGGTGGCGCTGTTGGATACGTGTTTGAGTGGGAAGGTGAACCCCGCTGCCTCCAATTGTTCCACCACGTTCATATAGAGGCCAAACTGGTGGCGGGTAAAGCTCTTGTCGGCCAGGTCGGCCACGGCGTGGTGAGTGTATAACCCCTCCAACACCAGGCCCGGCAACTGACTCAAGAAGCGCACGAAACCGAGCGCCTCGTCGGGCAGGAGGCCGTAGCGGCCCATGCCGGTATCTATTTTGACGTGGATGGGCAGCATCTTGCCCGCGGCGACGGCCGCTGCCGAGAGCGCTTCGGCCTGGGGCTGGCTGTTGACCGTGGGAGTCAGGTTCCAGCGCACGACGCGCTCCGATACGGCGGGCAGAGTGTAGCCCATGACGAGAATGGGGGCGGTGATGCCGGCCTGGCGCAGTTGCACGCCCTCCAACGCGCGATGCACCGCCAGGCGGGTCGCGCCGCCTTCCAGTGCCGCTCGCGCTACTTGCACCGCCCCGTGGCCGTACCCGTTCGCCTTGACGGTGACCATCAGTTCGGCTTTTCCTCCGGCGCGGGCTTTTAGGCCGGCGGCGTTAAAGGCGATGGCGTCCAGGTCAATCTCGGCCCAGGTTAAAACGTTGTTCAGTTTCACGTTTGCGCTCCTTCGAACGATTGGCAGGATTTTGCTACTGGACACTCCAGTGAAGCGAGCGTCGGTTGAGTAGCCGCCACGCTTTTTGTGGCGGCGTATCGAAACCACGCGATCCCATTTGCATCACCTGCTTCACTTCGACAGGCTCAGTACAAGGGTTTCGATACGCAACTTCGCCGCTACTCAACCAGCGCAGGCTGAGTAGTAACCAAATTTCAACATCTCAGTGCCTGCCT
>QMOE01000231.1 GCA_003648125.1 Chloroflexota bacterium | reverse complement strand
GTGATGCTGCCGGAGCACCCACGCACAGGCAATATCTTCTTGGACAAGAGCGCAGTCATGAACGAGGGCACGCGGGCGTTGCGGGACACGCCGGGGCGATTGGTCCCGACGCCGGTAGCCTTCGGCGGGAACATGATCTTCCACTGTGACCTGTTCACCCGCGTGGGGTTTGATCCGGGCATTACCCGGGGCGAGGACATTGACTATCTGATCAACGCCCATCTGGCCGGCTACCGCTTCTGGCTGGACAAGAAACTGGTCATCACTCATCTACCGCCGGAAGCCTGCGGTACTCTCCCCTACGCCAAACTGGTGCAAGACGTCTACCGCTTTGTTTACGAGCGGGAGAAGCTGCGCCTGGCAGGCGTGAATGTGGTGCAGTTCGACCCGTACCCTGGTCGCTTCCTGCGCGACGACGTCGAAGAGCAGGCGCTGTCGGCGTTGCAGGCCGAGGCCACGCCGGATGTCATCGCGCGCTTTGGCTCGCCGGAAGCCATCGTCGCTCAAGCCCAACGCCACGCCACGGAATTTGCCCCCCGCTACTCCGAGTTCGCTGCCCGCTGGTCCGACCTGATGGAAGCCATTGGACAGGATGCTGAGTTGCACGAGCGACTGCTTGCACGTTTCGACCAATCGGCATAAAATATGTCCAATGTCAACACACTCGGCAAACCTCACCATGTCTGGATCCATCGAACAATGTATCCTCGACCACTTGACATTCTCGTACGGCGCGGAACGGGCACCAGCCTTGCTGGAGCAACTGTGCACCATTCTGGACAAGTTCCGACAGCGAAGCTCTCATCCCGGCACGGCGGTGGAGCACTCCATCCCACCGGAGCAGTTGACGGGGCGAGACGTCATCCTCATCACTTACGGTGACCAGGTGGCAGAGTCGGGCAAACCACCGCTCCAAACGCTGTCCGAGGTGCTGGAGACCCACGCCAAGGGGGTCATTTAAATCAGGAGGTTACTTTCAGGCCGACGGTTGAAACCACGCCTGAGGAGCTAAAGCTGGCTGTCCGCCTGCGTGGACAGGCGGAAGAAGGCCTCCACAGGCGCGGTTTCAACTGCCGGGTGAGCAATTACAATCAGGAGGGTTGGGTTCAATGCAATTTAGCGCTGTGCCAGACAAAAGTGGAATAGCATCCCACGATATTCGCCACACCTCCAGGAAAGTCCACCACCGGCTGCGGCTGATCGAACCGCTGATCTACCGCCGCCGTCAGCCGCTGCCTTGCTTCCGCTACCTGAAGTTGGAAAACCCGCGGGTTGACCCACCGGTTTCTCCGAACGTGGATGACAAGGACTGGCAGGTGATCCAGTGGGGTTCCTACTGGGGCGAGTTCAACGCCGATTTCGTCCTCCGCACGCGATTCCAGTCCCCTCCCGGTTGGAGCGCCGACGCTCCAACCGCTCTCTACCTCCCGATCGGCAAGGCGGGCGACTTCAGCCACCCGGAGGCATTGGTATACCTCGATGGTGTGCCCTACGCGGCCTGCGACCGGCACCACCAGGAGATACTGCTGCCGAACCGGTATTGCGACGGAGCACCACACCTGCTGACGCTGCACGGCTGGGCCGGCAGCCTGGGCGATGACCCCGCCGCCCGGCTGCTCATGCGCGAGTGCGCCCTGGTGCAGATTGATCAACCCACACGCGACCTTGTGACCCTGGCCCGCGTCGCGCTGGGTGTGGCCGACGCGCTGGACGAGCACGACCCTGCCCGCGCCCACCTCTATACTGCGCTCGATGAGGCGTTCAACACGCTCGACACCCGCGAGCCGTTCGACGACCGCTTTTACGAGAGCGTCCCTGCCGCCGCCGAGATTCTACAGGACGGCGTGGAGCTGGCCGGCCCGCCGCTGGGGGTTGAAATCACCGCCGTTGGCCACGCCCACCTCGACGTGGCCTGGCTGTGGACGCTGGGACAGACCCGCCGCAAGGCCGGGCGCACCTTTTACAACGTCATCCGCTTGATGGAGCAGTTTCCTGAATTCCGCTTCAGCCAGAGCCAGCCCCAGTTGTACGACTTTGTGCGTCAGGATTACCCTGTCCTGTTCGAGGAAATCGAACGCCGGGTGCGCGAGGGACGTTGGGAACTGCTCGGTCCCACCTGGGTAGAGATGGACTGTAACCTCACCGGCCCCGAGTCGCTGGCGCGGCAGTTTCTCCTGGGGCGCGATTTCTTCCACCGCTATTTTGGGGATGCCTCCATATCCCCCGTCCTGTGGCTGCCCGACGTCTTCGGCTACGCCTGGAACCTGCCGCAACTGATTCGAGAGGCCGGGCTGGAATACTTCTTCACCACCAAACTCGGCTGGAACCAGTACAACCGACTGCCCTACGACTCCTTCTGGTGGCAGGGATTGGACGGGACGCGGGTGCTGACCCACTTTGGCGTCACCCCCTACGGCGGCGCATACGTCGGCACCTACAACAGCGACGCCTCCCCCTGGCAGACGCTCGGCACGTGGCGCAACTTCCAGCAAAAGGACGCCGGGCCGCCCGGCGTCGCCCCGCCGCTGCTGCTCGTCTACGGCTACGGCGACGGCGGCGGCGGGCCGACGCGGGAGATGGTGGAGAACATCCGCACGATGGCCGAGTTCCCCGCCATGCCGCGTGTCATGTGCGGCAAAGTGGGCGACTTCTTCCACCACTTGAAGGAAACGGTCGGCGAGCGGCTGCCGACCTGGAACGGCGAACTGTACCTCGAAAACCATCGTGGCACCTACACCACCCAGAGCCGCAACAAGCGGGCCAATCGCAAGAGCGAGTTCCTGCTGCATGATGCAGAATTCCTGGCCGCCCTCGCCGGTCTGCTCAACCCCGACTACCGCTACCCTTATGCTGACCTACGCCGCGCCTGGGAACTGGTCTGCCTCAACCAGTTCCACGACATCATCCCCGGCAGCAGTATCGGCCCGGTCTATACCGAATCGCTGCGCCAGTACGAGGAGGTGCAGGCCATCGCCGCCCGCGTGCGCGACGACGCGCTGGCGGCTATCACCTCTGGTGCCTCCACGCAGGTGGACTCCCGGCTTCAGCCCGCCAGGGACGACTTGAGTCGCCAACACCTTCTCCTGGTCAACCCGACCCCCTTCCCGCGCCGCGACCCGGCCTTTTGGCCCAATGGAAAACGAATCGGCAACCTGCCCTGTCAGCAAGTTGAGGGCGGCCTCCTGCTCGACGGGGGTGAACTGCCGCCTTACAGCGTCACGCCGCTACCTGTGGACACGGAAGAATACGAACAGCCACGGGCGGATTCCGTGTGCGTAGCCCGCGTTGACCCTTATCCCATTCTGGAAAACGACTTCCTGCGAGTGGAATTGAACGACGCGGGCGACATCACCCGCATCTACGACAAGCGTGCCGGGCGAGAGGTGCTGCCTGTGGACGCAATCGCCAACCAATTCCAGGCCTTCGAGGACCGTCCTCTCAACCCCGACGCCTGGGACGTGGACATCTTTTTCGACGACAAAATGTGGCTCGCCGACCCGGCTGAGTCGGTGCGCGTGGTCGAGCGTGGCCCGCTGCGGGCGACGCTTGAAATCACGCGGCGCATCCTCAATAGCGACTACGTCCAGCGCATCTCGTTGACTCACAACAGCCCGCGCCTCGATTTCGAGACTGTCATCCAATGGCGCGAGCGACACGTGCTGCTCAAAGTCGCCTTCCCGGTGGACGTGCTCGCGCCAACGGCGACTTACGAAATTCAATGGGGTAACGTCGAGCGGCCCACCCATCGCAATACCAGTTGGGATTGGGCGCGCTTCGAGACCCCGGCCCAGAAATGGGTTGACCTGAGCGAGGGCGGCTATGGGGTCAGCCTGCTCAACGATTGCAAATACGGCCACGACATTCGCGGCAACGTCATCCGCCTCAGCCTGTTGCGCTCTCCCACCAACCCCGACCCGCAGGCGGACGCCGGGGAGCACCGCTTCGCCTACAGTCTGCTACCGCACACCGGCCGCTGGGACGAGCGCACCGTCGGGGCCGCCTACGCGCTCAACGACCCGATCATCGTCTGGGAGGTAGGGGCACATCCTCGCGGTTGCCCCCTGCCCCGACCTCAAATGACCTTTGTCTCCGTAGACCGGCCCAACGTAGTCATCGAAACAATCAAACGAGCCGAGGACGGGCGAGGCATCATCCTGCGGCTCTACGAAAGCCAGCGCCGGCGCGGCCCTGTCACCCTCACGACCGGCTTCCCGCTCGCTGCAGCCTGGCGCACCAACCTGCTGGAGGAAAATCAAGAGCCGCTTCCCTGCGACGACGACCGCGTCACCGTCTACATCAAACCATACCAAATCCTCACCCTGCGCATCCTGAAACGTGAGACGTGAGACGTGAAACGTGAGGCGTAAACGTCGAGGAGCGGAGAGCACGCACCACATTTCACGCACCATGCATCACGTTTCACGCACCACGCTCCACGCATCACTCTATGCACGTCTGCTTCATCGAAGACACCCTCCTGCATGGGTGGACGCAAATATAGGTCACGGAGGCAGTGCGCCATTTCCCGGCACGCGGCGTTGATGTGACGCTGCTGGCTCCGGCGGACAGCTTCGTGACGGAGCGGTGCGCCGCGACCGCCGCCCGCACCGTCACTTACGATTGGGAGACCGTCGCCGCGCAGGACAGGGTCGTCTGCCGCACCTGGGCCGCTGCGCTGCGCGGCTGCGACGTTGTCCTCTGCACCCTCCACCCGCCGCATCGTGGAAGCGCGGCTGGGTACTTGCCTGATGACGAAAGCGGGCACGGTCGTGCCGGAATACCGGCGCGAGTTCTACCTGCTGGACTGGGCATGCTGGAGGTCGTCCTGAAGGGAGAGGCTGTCTTGACTAATACCGAGAAATGGTTATCATTGGCGAATCGGACAGGTGAAGGTAGTCAGTAATTTTGCACTTTACAAAGCATCCGCCCCCCCTCAGTCCCCCCCGCTTGCAGGGGGGAAGCCTGTCCTCCCCCGTTCCACGGGGGAGCTAGAGGGGGGCGTGATCCATGCATAGCCACTTTGTGAAATCTGCAAAAGTACTGGGTAGTATCACAAGCTGAAAACACGCC
>QMOE01000230.1 GCA_003648125.1 Chloroflexota bacterium | reverse complement strand
GACATTGTTCTTCCTCTCGCCGATGCTCGCCGAGTTACTGTCCGGCTCCGCGCCGCCGGTTGAGTTCTTCAGCCCGTTCGCGCTGCTGGTGTTGGCCGCGCTGTACGGCAGCGGCGCGATCCTGGTCCGCGAACTGCGCGTGCGTTGGAGGAAGGGCTGGCCGACCGTCTTTGTGCTCGGCGCGGCCTACGGCATTGTCGAGGAAGGACTGATGGTCAAGTCTTTCTTCGATCCCAACTGGATGGATCTCGGCCCGCTCGGCTCCTACGGCCGCTGGGCTGGCGTCAACTGGGTCTGGAGCCTGCAACTGACCATCTTCCACGCCGTGTTCAGCATCGCTATCCCCATCCTGCTGGTCGAATTGATCTTCCCTGCCCAACGCGGCGAGCACTGGATCGGCCGCCGGGGAATGATCGGGTTGTCGCTGCTGCTGCTGGCCGACGTGCTGTTAGGCTTTTTCGCGCTGACGACGTACCGCCCGCCGTTCGCGCCCTACGTGCTGGCTATCGTTGCTGTCGTCGCGCTGTTCCTGATTGCCCGGCAGGTGGGCGACCGCAAGGGATCGCCCCTGCAATCGGGCGATCGCAAGGGATCGCCCCTGCAATCGGGCGACCGCAAGGAATCGCCCCTGCAATCGGGCGACCGCAAGGAATCGCCCCTGCAATCGGGCGACCGCAAGGGATCGCCCCTACGGTTTGCGCTGCTCGGCTTTGGCGCCACCCTCGTCTTTTTCGTCATCCAGTGGGCGCCGCCCAAAATCGGCGTGCCCGTACCACTCACGTTGCTGGCTACCGTCGCGCTGGTCGTGCTGGTGGTGTGGATGGTGCAACGTATGTCGCGCGGCGGCGCGTGGCCTGACCAGCACCGCCTGGCGCTGGCGGGCGGAGCGTTAATGTTATTTGTGCTCCTGGCGCCGGTGCAGGAACTCGACAATCTCAATCGGCCCGACGACACCACAGGGATGACACTGGTGGGACTGGCGACGCTAGTGTTTCTCGTGTGGCTGTGGCGGCGGGTTGCGCGGCGAGATCGGGCACATCTCACCCAATAAAACTCGCGCATCACCGCTTCCCTGCAATATTGGGAAATAATGCTATAATAACCATTATGCACAAACTATCAAGAAATGCTCCCTGTTGGTGCGGGAGCGGAAAAAAGTACAAGCACTGCCACCTCAAGCAAGACCTGGCAACATTGCACCAACGCCGAGAGGTGAAAGAACAGTCATCTGGCATCATCATCAAGACCGATGAACAGATCGAGGGCATCCGCAGGAGCAGCCATTTGACCCGCGACATCCTGGACATGCTGGAGGAGCGGATTGTCGCCGGTATCACCACTGGCGACATCAACCGCTGGGTTCACGAGTACACCCTGGCCCATGGCGCTACCCCTGCGCCGCTGAACTATCGGGGCTTTCCCAAAAGCGTCTGCACCACGCTCAACGACCAGGTCTGCCACGGCATCCCCGATGGCACTGTATTGAAAGAGGGCGACATCCTCAACGTTGACGTCACCTCCATTCTGGACGGTTACTATGGCGATGCCAGTCGCATGTTCCTGATTGGCGCGGTCTCTGAGGAAGCGCGCAGGCTGGTGCAAGTGACCCGCGAATGTCTCTACCTGGGAATCGAACAGGTGGAACCGGGCCACACCCTGGGCGACATCGGCCACGCCATCCAGCAGCACGCCGAGCAACACGGCTACTCGGTCGTGCGGGATTACATCGGGCACGGGACGGGCATCCAGTTCCACGAACCGCCAGAGGTGCGCCATTTCGGGAAACCCGGAGCCGGCAAATTACTGACGCCGAACATGGTCTTTACCATCGAACCAATGATCAACACCGGCGATTACCGGGTCAAGGTACTGAAAGACGGCTGGACGGTCGTGACCGCCGACGGCTCCCTCTCGGCCCAGTGGGAACACACCATGCGCGTCACCGAAGATGGCGTGGAGGTGTTGACGGCATAGGAAGCTGGACAAGATCAACAAAGCACTGACCAATCAGGAACTGGGAACGTAGCACAAGGAGACAGTGTGATGAAAGCCAAACGAGCGCTTGCTTTCGGATTGAGCAGTCTCGCGGCGGGCGCCGCCGGAGGGCTGGTGGCCCGCTTCCACCTGGGCCGCCGCCGCGCCGACGAAGCGTGGGCCGCCGCCCGCTACCCAAAACTCGATGACGCGGGCACGGTCAAACACCTCACTATCCTGCCCCTGATTGACTGGTACACCGCCCACGATGACTTGATAGGCGAACCAGGCGTCTCCTATCTCGTCCGCGCCGACGACACTACCATCCTCTTCGATGTGGGCTACAACATGCAGAATGAGCACCCCTCTCCCTTGCTGCGCAATATGGCCGCCCTGGGCGTAGACGTGGCCGAGATTGACGCGCTGGTCATCTCCCACGCGCACTCGGATCACCTGGGGGGCACCTCGCACCAAATGCACAAGAGTTTCGCTCTATCGGGCCAACCGGTTGACCTGCGTGACATCCCGGCCTACGTGCCGGAACCGCTCTCTCATCCCACGGCGCAGGTCACGCTCGTGGACGGGCCGCGTGTCATCGCCCCTGGCGTCGCCAGCATGGGGCCTATTCCGCGTCAACTCTTCTTCTTCGGTTGGACTCCGGAGCAATCGTTGGCGGTCAACGTGGAGGGCAAGGGCATCGTGCTCGTCATCGGCTGCGGGCACCCCACCCTCCAACGCATCGTTGACCGGGCCGAGATGCTGTTCGACGACCCACTCTACGGCCTCGTCGGCGGGCTGCACTACCCAGTCACAGCCTCGCGGGAAGCGATATTGGGATTGCCGGCGCAGCAATTCCTGGGCACGGGCAAATGGCCTTGGGATCCGGTCAACCGGCAGGACGTAGAGACCGCCATCGCGTATCTAAAGCGTCGCCATCCACAACTGGTCGCCCTCTCGGCCCACGACAGTTGCGATTGGAGCATTGAGGCCTTCCGCCAGGCATTTGGCGCGGCTTATCGAGACGTGCTCGTGGGCCAAGAAATTGACGCCTGGTAAAAGCAACTGCTCAGGTGCCTTAAAACCTCGATTTGTACCATTACGACGGCAGATGACAAAATCACTCGAAACAGACTGCCCCGAATATGCCCTGCGCTTGATGCAGATCGCCAGTTCCATCACCGCCCAACTCGACCTGGACCCTCTGCTCCAGGAGATCGTGGACACAGCAACGGAACTCGTCGGGGCCGAGTTCGGCGGCATATTGGTACTCGATGAGCAAGACCCGACCCGCTACGAGGTCCTGCGCATCCACGGCTGGCCTACCCCGTGCGGCCTGGCCCAGCCCCAGGGACGCGGTATCCTGGGCCTGCCGCACAAGGAGGGCCGTCCGCTGCGCCTGGCACGGGTTGACCAGCATCCGGCCAGCGTGGGATTTCCCGCCGGACACCCGCCGATTGGCCCCTTCCTGGGCGTGCCCCTGCGCTTCCGCGACCGCGTGCTGGGGAGCCTGTTCCTGGGACAACGGCTGGGGCACCCGCCTTTCACCCCGGAAGACGAGGCGCTGCTGACCGGCTTGGCCGACCTGGCCACTGTGGCTATCGAGAACGCCAGCCTCTACGCCAAAGCGGAGGAGATGGCTCGTCTGCAGGAGCGGGAGCGACTGGCCCACGACCTGCACGACACAGTGGCCCAGCTCTTTTACAGCATCGGCCTCGAGGCGGAGCGCGGGCTGGAGGCATTGAACGCTGATCGCGCTCCACTTGCCCATCTGGAGGCCATTCACTGCATGGCAGCCCGGGGGAGCGTGGAGGTGCGCAACGCCATCTTTGCACTTGCACGCAGCACCAGCCGGGAGACTCTCCCTTGTGTGTTGCAAACACTGGTGCAAGAGTTCGAGGAAGCTGTGGACATCGAAACCTGCCTGATACTGCCTCCGCAACTGGCACTCCCGAACGCCGAACTGCGCGGCGTGGTCGTGCGCGTCGTACAGGAAGCGCTGGCCAACGTGCGCAAGCACGCCCAGGCGACAATGGTGCTGGTCAGCCTTTCTGCCGACAGCGACACTTTGACCGTGACAGTGCAGGATAACGGCGTTGGAATCCCTTCATCGCGCCTGCCAGGCGTGATGAAGGGCGATGGCTATCACGCCGGCGTCTTTACCTTGCGCACGATGGTGGAACGGGCCGGCGGGGGGCTGAGCCTGATGAACGGGGAGGAGGGAGGGCTAATAGTCAAGGCTCAACTGCCGCTGCCACGGGACGAAACGAGAGACGAATGATCCGCATAGTGGTTGTTGACGATCACGAAATCGTGCGCCGGGGTATCTCGGCTATTCTGCAAGGCGACCCCGAGTTCCAGGTCGTCGGAGAGGCTGCGGACGGCAAAGAAGCGCTGCGTGTTATCCGGGAGACCCAACCAGACGTGGCACTGGTGGACGTGCGACTTCCCAAAATCAGCGGCATCGAACTTTGCTACCGCATCCAGCGTGAATCGCCGCAAGTGCAGGTGCTGATCCTGACCAGTTACCTCGACGGCAATGTCGTCCGAGAGTGCATCAGCGCCGGAGCGAAAGGATATGTGTTAAAGGACGTGGTCAGCACCGACCTGCGACGTAGCATCCACGAGTTGGTGCGCGGAGAGTCGCCGGTGGATCCGCGCGCCACTCGCATGATGATCCATTGGCTGCGGGAGGGACCAGAGGCGGATGCTCCTGACCACTTTACGCTGCGCGAGATCGAGATCCTGCGTTTGATCGCTGAGGGACTCGCCAATCGTGAGATCGCAGAGCGAATCTGCCTGAGTGAGAACACCATCAAGACCTACATCCAGAGCCTCTACCAGAAACTGGATGCCCACAATCGCATTGAGGCCGTGATGCGGGCGACAAAGTGGGGATTGTTGTGAAATCTGTGGGAGGTAGTAGCGACTTCAGTCACTCGGAACGACTAAAGTCGTCACTACCTATGTGCCGTTTTCTAGCCACCTGACAGTTTTGAAAAACACAGCCAAAACGTCGGTTGTGGCTGAAAGCCGTATCGAAACCACGTTTTGGCGCAGTTCTGGGTTTCGATACGCCACTCCGTGGCTACTCAACCGGCGAACTGCTGCAAAGTGTCAGGTAGCTAGTGCCGTTTTCACCCGT
>QMOE01000229.1 GCA_003648125.1 Chloroflexota bacterium | reverse complement strand
TTGATCACGCTCGATCCGGGAAGTTTCATTGACCGCGCTTCGCTCCAGCCTTTTTGGGACTGGCTATCGCAGGCGATGGATCGGTACGGGTTTGTAGAGTCAGAGACGAAGCCCGCAGAGAAGGGCGTGGGGAACAAACCGTGGGAGAGGATACCTAACGTGGGCTATGACCGCGAGATGGTAAGACTCTGGCACTACGGGTACCAGGCACCCGAGATCGGGCGGCAACTCGGCAAGGCAGGGAAAACAATCACTAATCGGCTGTGTGAACTCAGGAGGATTCACGGTACAGAAATCATACCCTATAGGAAGTCAGTGCGAAAACTGGGATAAACAGGGATATTCGGGATATTGACTCCCGGATATTTAATCTGAGATAATGGCGGTGTGCTCTATGACACACCGCCGTTTTTTGTAATGGAATGGAAGGCAGGAGGTAGGCGATGGTGAACAGAGTTGTTGTGACACTTGAGCAACCGGAATACTCAGCACTGCTCAAAGTGGCGAGGGTTGAGCTGCGCGACCCTCGCGATCAACTGCGATACATCCTGCGGTGCGAACTTGAGCGGCGGGGGCTCCTTCCGCCTGTCGACCACAATTCACAGGGGGTGACTAATGAGCGGCAAACGTAAGAAAGAGAAGGCCGCCAGCCCGCTGCTGGCGGCGGGGACGGCGCGTGTCAGCGCCGTGGAGCATCTTCACTATACCTCACAAATGCCGGCGTGTCAAGCCTGGCGGTATTACGTCGAGCGCGTGCGTGAGGCCACCGATTTCCCCGCCATTGTTGAGGAGACCGTCGGGTCCCTGCCCCGCCGTGTGGATGGGCGACCCGCGATGGTAAAATGCCCCTGGCACGATGACCATCATCCCAGTCTGGCGGTTTATCCTGACCACGCTCACTGTTTCGGCTGCGACTGGCACGGCGATTGCTTCACCTGGCTGATGCAGCGGGACGGGGTGGACTTCCGCACCGCGCTGGACGAACTGGCGTGGCGGGTCGGCATCCCCAAACCGCACTGGACACCGGAGCAGGAAAAGGCGGCACAGGAGCAGCGCGAATACGAAGACGCGCTTGCCCTGGCCGCCCGACACTTCGCATCCCGTCTCCAGGAGACCCCGGCGGCGCTCGCCTATGCTCGCGGGCGAGCCTGGTCAGACGAAGTGATCCGCGCCGAGGGCCTGGGTTACGCCAATGGCGGCCCTCTTCCCGCTTTGGGCAATGAGCGGGCACAGCGGGTGGCCGAAGCACTGAACAACTGGGCCGGGCGGGTTGGCGGTGCTATCGTCTACGTCCACCGCAACGGTGGGCGCGTCGTTTACCTGGCGGGCCGTTCCATCGCAGGCAAAGAGCATTACAATCCGCCCCGTGGCTTGGCCGGTGAGCGGCGTCCTTATCTTAATGCGTTTTACTCCATCCGGTCCGAGACGGTGATCATCGTCGAGGGGCAGGCCGACGCCGTGACCCTCTCCGGTTGGGGCTTCCCCGCGCTGGCACTGGCTGGCTCGGGGCTGACCGGTGACCTGGCCAGCAGACTACAGCGACACGCCAAGCGCGGTGCGACCCTCTACGTCGTCCCCGACGCCGATGGCAGGACAGACGTGGCGGGGTTGGCCGAAACGGTGGGGCCGCTTCTGCGCGTCGTGACACTGCCCGAGGGTGTAGCTGACACGAACGCCTGGGCGCAGCAGGGCGCAACGGCCGAGGACTTCCGCGGGCTGTTGGACGCGGCACCCTACTGGCTTGACCTGCAAATTGAGAATGCGGCGGCAGCCCAGGGCGTGGCACGGGACAAGGCCGTTGAAGCACTTTTCCCACTCCTGGCGCAACTGCCGCCCATCGCACTGGCGCGGTATAAAGGGCGTGTGACTAAGGCTTTGAAGGAGATTCGGGCGCGGGACTTTGACCGCTTCCTGAGGGCAGCGCGGCAAGCCCAGGCCGACCAGCATGCCCCCGCCGAGGTGCTGGAGGGGCATTACCCTGTTATTGCCCCCGCGCTGGACTTTCTGGACAATCTAGCCGTCGTGACTGTGCCCTTGCTGGCGAAGAAGGTAGATGGTCGGCTGGCTCACTTTCCCTACCTGGTGACCAGTGACCGTCAGATAATCCCTGCTGATGGCGAGCGAATGGTGGACATCGGCGGGCGGACGGTCATTCTACGCGACCCGCCGGCTGCCCTGGGGAACGTGACGCGCTGGAAGTATTCAGACATACGAGCCTACCTGAAGGGCGATGCCCCCGATCCGGTCGAGACCTACTTGGAGGTCGAGCGGCTGCTGGACCGGTACATAGACTTCCGGGATGAGGGTACATCCGACGTGCTAGCCTTGTGGGTGATGGGAACCTACCTTTATCCGCTTTTTGAGGCATTTCCTTATGTGGCGTTGATGGGGCCGAAGGGAAGCGGCAAGACCAAGACACTGGACGTGATTGCAAAGTTAGCCTTTAATGCCCGCGTCTCCAGCAGTATGTCGCCCGCATCGCTGTTTCGGGTGGTGCAAGCGACGCGGGGGATGCTTGGCATAGACGAAGCTGAGCGCCTGGGCAACTCCAAGGACCCAATTGCCGCTGACCTGCGGTTGCTGCTGAACGCTGGCTACAAGCGGGGCAGCCCTGCAATCCGCTGCGAAGGCGATGACCACCAGGTGGTCGAGTTTGAGGTGTACGGGCCCAAGATGATCGCCAGCATTCGAGGGCTGGAGGATGTGCTGGAAAGCCGTTGCATCCTGATCAATATGCTGAGGACGGCTGGTCACAAAGGCAACCTGGTTGTCTCCGAGTATAGCGAGGATTGGGCCAGGGCGAGGCACGGACTGTATTGTTTTGCACTGCAACACTTTGAGGACGTGCGCGACCGGTATCTGGCTGGCGCGGGGGCAGACGGGCTGAACAACCGCCAGGCCGAACTATGGCGGCCTATCCTGGCGATTGCGGCATACCTGGACGATTGCGGTGCTAACGGACTGCTGGCGCTGATTCAGGACTACGCCAAGCGGAAAGCGACTGAAGCGGAGGAAATCAACCTCGATGACTGGCGGCTGGCTTTACTGCTGGCGCTGCACAAGTTAGCCGTCCTGGAGAATAGTACCGAGGTGACTCCCAAAGAAGTGCGGGACACGATGGCGGACTTCCTGGACGAGAGTGATGGCATTAGCGCGCAGTGGGTGGGTTACAGATTACGAGAGTTCGGCTTCCAGCGACGGCGCACCGGGAAGAAGCGCCTTTATCCCGTGAGCGCCCAAAGCGTGATGGACGTGATGCTTCGCTACGGCGTGGAGAGCGCTGAAGATGGAAAAGCGGTTTGAACCTACGGGTATCTGTAAAAGCCGTCATACCCGTCATACCCGTCACAACCCGTCACAACCCGTCACTGGAGACGGGTTTCGGGGCCAGTTTGTGACGGCTTTGACGGGTTGTGACGGCTTTGACGGCTGTGACGGGTTTTTGGGTGACCTGCTCTGCAATTTGCATTTTGAGAGGTAAGCGATGACGCCGACATTGACAGAACTGAAAGCGCGACATCGGCGTGAGATGGGGGACATCTCTGCTCCCGCCCCAGCCCCGCTCTGGCAGACCATCACCCTCTCCCTACCCGCCGACACCAAGATAGCCGTCCCTACGGGCCGGTGGGAGCAACGGGACGGGCGCATCGTCGCCACCTACACCCGCGAGGAATTGACCTGGGCGGTGGCCCTGGCACTGGGGGAGAGGCAACGCAGACTGGAGGCTCGCCTGGAGCGGGGGTTGGAGGTGCTGGCGGCGGCTACCGGTTGCTCGGATGCCGAGGCCGAACGGCTGCTGGCGCGGTGGGACGCGGTGGAGGCGGAACTGCTGGAGACTGAGATGTGGATGGCTTGACGCTGATGGCGCAAAAACGCGAGAGGGGTGAAAATTTATGCAAAGATCTGAACTAAGCGGAAATCAAAAGAAAGCACTGGCAGCACTGTTGACGTCGCCGACGATCGCGGCTGCGGCGGCGCGGTGCGGTTTGAGCGAGAGAACGTTGTACAACTATCTGGCGGATGACCGGTTTAAGACAGAATTGCGCAAGCGCCAGGACGCGATCATACAGTCAGTGACGGCAGCGCTGGTCGGTCTAAGTAGCGAGGCTGTTGCAACGCTGCGCAACTTGTTGCACGATCCGGATGCGAGCAGTGCTGTGAAGTGCCGCGCTGCGCTGGGCTGGTTGTCGCAGATGCGGCAGAGTGTAGAGCTGGCGGATTTGGCCGAGAGAGTGAGCAAATTGGAGGAGGCGACACAATGAGCGATATAAAACGCAGAGTAAGCAGGTTGGAGGGAAAGAGCGGCGACGTAGTGCACTTTGACAGCATATACACGGAAACGGAATGGCGGGCAATGAGCGAAGAGGAACGCGCTGCGGCCGGCTTTGCGCTCATCCTCGTCGGCGACCGGGGTAGCGAGGCCGAAGGCCTGAGCCAGGAAGAACGGTTGGCGCGGTGGAACGACCGGCCGGTGGTGGGCGACGACTACATTATTCTTTTCAACTTTAGCGACGGAGGCGACAAATGACTGAACAAATCAACGAGATGCGCGAACAGTTGCGCGAATTACAGCGCGAGTACAGGGAAGCCGTCGGCCTGCTCGGCGAGAGCGAGGCGCGGGAGATCATGGCTCAGATGCGTCAGGTGCTCGACGAGCAGAAAGCGAAACTCGACGAAGCACGCAGAAAAGCGATTGCTGGTAAGCAGGCTGAACTTGAGCGCCTAGAGGCGGAGTTGCCCAACCTCGAAGCTGCTTTTCACGAAAAGAACGCAGCAACGGCGGCGGCGCGGCAGGCTGTCAAGGGTGCGGAGCGTGCATTGCGAGACGCAAAGTCTGCGCTCAAGCGGGCGCAGGACGAGGAGTGGGCTGTGGACGACCGCCGGCGCATTGCGCGGGAACGGATCGCTGCGCTGCGCAAGGAGATCACCGAGGGACTGGCACTAATCGAGAATGGCTGAGACGCTGGCCTATCGCCGACTCGTCGCCGCCATCCTCGTTCGCGCTGCGCGGGATGCCCAAGCCGACGATCCCGACCTGGCGGCTCCGGCTCGCCGTTGGCTGGCCAGGTCGGGCGCGGCCTGGGCCGAGATGCTGGACATCCCGCCGGAGCGGGTG
>QMOE01000228.1 GCA_003648125.1 Chloroflexota bacterium | reverse complement strand
GCAAATGGGGAGCAGCGACTGTGTGACGGTGCTATGTCCCGTCTAGTTGATCTCGCGCGTAAATCCGTTGCCTATGGTAGATTAGGGCCAGATTTGTGGTGTTAAAGCGGTCGTTGCGATAAATCTGCACGAAAAGCTCACGAGATATATAGAGCCGGGCTTTGAGCAAGGTCTGGCTCTGGTCACTTACCTCCATCTGCTTGATGTAAGCCCGGTTTTTGACCTCTTGATACAAGGTCGAGAGCAGTTGAGACACGTTCATGCTTGCTGGTCCGGGTTTTTCAAACGCTGGATTTCCTTTTCCATATCAGTGATGCCAGTCACGGCCATTTCCCAGTCAAAATAGTCCTGCTCTACCTCGAAAGTTGGTTCGGAGTGCAAGACTTTATGGCGGAAGGTCTCAAAATCCTGGTCATATTTGGCTTTGAATTGACGGGCCATTGTGCGGTACTTGATCAGATTCTTTTGCGCCCGTTCCAGTAACAGTTTCGCCAACACCTGATCCAGGCTCAAGCAGGGAACAACCGCTGGGCACTGACCTTTACCGTCGTTGCAGTACTGACATCCATTCCCTACCTCCAGAACGCTGTTCCTAGCGGTTCGCAACCTCGATGGCGATTTGGGCCACTTCCTCTCCCACGCGCGCCTTGGCTTCCACTGTCCCCGCACCGATGTGGGGAGAGCCGATCACTTGATCCAGTTCCAGCAGCCGTTTTCCGCGTTCTTCCTTTTCGTCCTCGTAAACGTCCAGCGCCGCGCCGGCCACCTTGCCGCTGACGATGGCCTCGTACAACGCCACTTCGTCCAGCGTGCCGCCACGTCCGCAATTGATGATGCGCGCGCCATCCTTCATCTTCTCGAACGCCTCCGCGCCGATGATGTGATGGGTCTCTGGCATGTGGGGCACGTGAAGCGAGATGTAATCGGCGCGCGGCAGCATCTCGTCCAACGCCATCAACTTGACCCCTGCCTCTGCTTTTGTGACGTAGGGGTCATAGGCCAGCACGCTCATTCCCAGCGCGAGTGTCTTTTGGGCCACCAGTCGCCCGATGCGCCCGTAACCGACCAGCCCCAACGTCTTGCCCGCGATCTCGCTTCCCTTGCTGAACGCTTTTTTCTCCCACTGGCCGGCTTTTCTGCGAGCTGTGGCCTGGGGAATCTGGCGGGCCAGCGCGAGCAGATAGCCAATAGTCAGTTCCGCCACCGAGTTGGAGGAGGCGGAGGGGGTGTTGCGCACCTCGACCCCCTTCGATTTAGCATATTTCACGTCAATGTTATCCAGCCCGACGCCGCCCCGAATGATCAGCTTTAGATTAGTCGCCTTGTCAATCAACGGTTCGCGCACCTTGGTGCGGCTGCGGACGACCATCGCGTCATAGCCAGCAATGATTGTCTCCAAGTCCTCCGGTGTGACGTCGTCTCTCACGTCCACCTCGATCCCGGCCTCCCGCATCGCGGCGATTGCAGTAGCGGCCGTTGGGTCACAAATTAGCAGTTTCATTGGTTTATACCTCCGTTTTTACAGGATGCAAGATGCAGAGGCGGGATTCTTGCCTCCTGCTTCTTGCCTCTTTATAGTCCTAAAATGTCCTCGATCTGTCCTGTGAGCCACTTGAGGTCGTCCAGGGTCAGATCACCCATGTGCGCGATGCGAAAGCACTTTTCCTTCAGGTCGCCATAGCCGTTGGAGATCATTGCGCCTCGCTGGCCCAATTCCTTATTCATGTCGGCGACGCTGATGGCGCGCGTGTTTTCAATGTTGGTGACGGTGGGCGAGAGGTACTTTGCGTCGGAGTAGAGCGCAAAATACTTGCGTGCCCACCCCTGGACGTAGGCGGCCATCTCATTGTGCCGGTTCCAACGGTTTTCCAGTCCCTCGGCCAGTATGTCGCTCATCTGGACGTTTAGAGCCTGGATCAGGCTGATGGCCGGGGTGGCCGGGGTCTGGTGCTTTTCGTACTTTTTATCCATCTGCTCGTATGAGAAATAATAGCCCCGGTTGGGCACTTGCAGCGCCCGCTCCCGCGCCCGGTCGCTCACCGCGCAGACCGTCAGCCCAGGTGGGAGGGCAAAGCATTTTTGCACGCCGGCCAGGCAGACGTCTAATCCCCAGGCATCAAACTCGATCTTGGCGCCGGCCATGCAACTGACCGCATCCACCAGAATCAGCACGTCGGGATGTTTCTCGTGGACGAGCGCGGCGATCTCTGGAACTGGGTTCATCAGGCCGGTGGAGGTCTCGTTCATCACAATGGTGATGGCGTCATAGTCTCCCTGCGATAGCGCCTCGTCCACCAATTCCGGGGTGATAGCCTGGCCCATCGGCACCTCTATCTTGTCACAGGGGACGCCGTTGGCGGCAGTGATCTGATGCCAGCGTTTGGAAAAGGCTCCGCAGACGGTGTTGAGCATCCGTTTGTTCGAGGCCTGGCGGATTGACCCTTCCATCGCGCCGGTGGAGGAGCTGGCGTAGAGATAGACCCGTTGTTGCGTGTAGAGCATTTGCTGGAGCTTGACAGTTACTTCCGCTTGCAGGTCGGCGTACTCTGGGGCGCGATGGCCGATCATCGGCGCGGCCTGGGCCTGTAGAATCTCGTCTCGCACGTGAGTCGGCCCTGGAATGAAAAGTTTCTTGTACACAGTTGACCTCCTATAGATGATATGTACTGAACAAAAAAGGGACACACAGGCACGATTAGCTGTGTGTCCCTCTGTCTACAAACCTGAGAGATTCCTCCCGAGTGATTACCGGGCCTTGCCCCTTCGGTGTCATAGTGACTTTCCAGAGGCGCCGAGATGCAGAGTCCTGTGACCTGAGAGTTTCGCCGCCGCGCTCAGCTCTCGCGCCGACTTGCCCCTTCGGTGACCGTTACTGAATGGCCTCTCCCCCGCATCCCATAGCGGTGTGATGCGATTTGCTCTTATTCTACACTACGCCTGGGCAAAAGTCAATCAACGCGACCTGCCTGGGTGTGCGTCATTTTCTTGCGCGCCACGGAACGCGGTCATCTTGACCGCGAAAAAGCGGGCGGGGACGCCCGCTTTCCGATGACCCAACTTATTGCCAAGCTTTGATTCGAGCGGCGGCTTTATCGCGCGGGACAGTCTCTTGCTCCCCCAGTTGCAGGTTGCGGATTGCTACTTGTCCGGTCGCCGCTTCGTCCGGTCCCAGGACTAGGACGTAGGGGATACCTTTTTTCAGCGCGTACCGAATTTGCTTGCCCAGCGGCTTGTTTTCAAAGTACAATTCGGTGTTCAATCCCTCCCGGCGTAGCTCGCAAGCCAGCTTTAGCGACTCGCCCACCATATCCAGGTTGAACTGGGTGACCAATGCCTGAGTGACCGTTTTTCCCACCTCCGGCGGGAACATCTCTAGCTCTTCCATCACGTCAATGATGCGCTCGATACCGATGGTGGCACCGGTGGCCGGGTAACTGCGGTTGGAAAACATCCCCACCAGTTCGTCGTAGCGCCCGCCGCCGGTGATGCTGCCAATTTTAGGCTCTTTTACTATCGTCTCGTAGACAGGGCCGGTATAATACTCTAACCCGCGCACCATCGCTGGCACAATCTGGTAGTACGTTTCTGAGACACCCATCGCTTCCAGGTAGCCAATCATTTCCTCCAACTCGGTCACGCCCGCGAGCGCGTCGGGATAGTCGGCCAGCCACCCGCGCAGTTGGGTCAGGATTTCCTCGTTGCTGCCGCCGATTTGCAGGAACTCGATCATCCGCTCAATCACTGCATCGGGGATCAGCGTCTTGCCCAGTTCTGCCCTGACCCCTGCCAGTCCGATCTTGTCCAGCTTGTCAATGGAGCGGTACAGTCCTCCCAGCAACTCGTCTGGCACGCCGGCGAACTGACCAATGCCGGTGATGATCTTGCGGTTATTGATGTTTATCACGAACTTTTTGAACCCCAGCCGGGTCAGGATTTTGCAGGTGACGTTAATGATCTCGGCGTCGGCCAACATACTGGCTGAGCCGACGGTGTCGGCGTCGCACTGGTAGAACTCGCGATAGCGCCCCTTTTGTGGCCGCTCGGCCCGCCAAACCGGTGCAATCTGATACCGCTTGAATGGCTTGGTCAACTCTGGGTGTTGGGCGATCACACGGCATAGAGGCACCGAGAGGTCGTAGCGTAGGGCGAGTCTCTCCTTTCCGCCTTTGTGACCGACATCGTAAATCAGTCGCTCCGCGTCGGGGCCGTACTTGCCCTTCAGTGTCTCTTCCAGTTCGGCCGCTGGAGTTTGCAGCGGCTCGAAGCCAAACTCCTCAAATGTTTCCTGGATGATCCTCACGACATACTGTCGTTGGATCATTTTCTGCGGCAGGATGTCCCGCATTCCGCGCGGCAGTTTGGGCGCTATTTTTTTCGCCATATCTGTACCTCCTGGGTTGGCAGGATTCATTGCAAAACAAAAAGCGTGGATGCGTAAAATCATTCCACGCTTGAGGCAACTCTCGTTACGGTGCGGAAGACTGTTCTGTCAGAGTCCCCTTCGCGCGTGGCCGGTATGGTGATGATGATGTGAGCGCAGATTGCGCCGCTGTATGCCAGCCATTGAAAAGATTGGGGAGGGGTTCTTGCAGGACATTGTTTTCGACTCGTGTGAGGTGATCAAACCTGGGTGGACGACGGGACTTGAACCCGCAACCTCTGGTTCCACAGGCCAGAGCTCTAACCATTGAGCTACGTCCACCATGCACCGTTCAGACGGGGCGTAGTATGCCATACAATCGGCGAAATGTCAACTGCGTATGGCGCAAGGAGTGTCCGGCATTTTCTTGTGCGCCGTGGAACGCGGCCATCTTGGCCGCATGCGGGCGGGGACGCCCGTGTTTCCAGGCAAGATCCACTACCCTAACTTGCTTTGCAGATGCCCAGTAGCCGCGCTTTCCATAGCGCGTCTTGCCCACGAGGTATGGAAACCTCGGCTACGCTGCCCCAACTTTTGGGGATAACCTCACACACCACCCAGGACGAAAATGTAGGTCACGTTGTATCATCTCAATATCTCGGGGCGCTTAGGTCGTAGCCGCGATTTCCATATCGCGCCGGCCCTGCGAGGTATAGAAACCTCGCCGTAAGCGTTCGGGTGTACGTACGATTTTCACCGCAGAGCACGCAGAG
>QMOE01000227.1 GCA_003648125.1 Chloroflexota bacterium | reverse complement strand
CTGAGCCTGTCGAAGTGAAGGGAGCGGGTCTCGCCCAAGCCGCTTGGTCTCGATATGCGCCCTTTGGGCGCTACTCGACCAGCGCTTTCTGCTCGTTCAAACGTTAGGTTGATGCGCATGGGTAAGAAACCCGCCCTACGGTTTGCAAATCAGTGAGCTGGAACGGCCCGCCGGCGGATGATCTCGGTCGCCGCCGCCGCCAGCCCAACCACCAGCCAGAACAATGTGACCGAGTGGTGAAAGTCCAGGTTGAAGAAATAATGATCCACCATACCCCCCGCCAGCGCTCCAATCAACCCGGCGTGCAGCCCCCACCACAGCGGTTCTAGTTCTGGGGCGGTCGCCGCCAGGGAGCGGGTGCGCCAGAAGCGAACGAAGAGGACGACCATCACGACGAGGAAGCTGGTCAGGCCCACCAGCCCCATCTCCTCGGCGATGAGGAGGTAGACGTTGGCGACGCCGACGTAGGTATCAATGTCGGGCGAGCCGCCAAAGCCGACGCCCAGCCAGGGGTAACGTCCGATCAGGATGAAGGCGTCCTTGTACTCGCCAAAGCGCATCTGGGTCGCCAGGTCCTGGCCCTGCACACCCTGGGCCAGGTGGGCGACGTAGCCTGGAGCCAGCAGGAGCACGATCACCAACGCGGCGAGCAGGAGCGGCCCAAGTTTGCGGTAGCGCAGAGTGGCGATGACCACGAGCGCGATCGTCAGGCCCACCAGCGAGCCTCGGCTGATGGTCAACACCAGGCAGAGGGCCATCACGCCCAAGATCGGCAGCAGGTAGCGGCGGCGGAAGAGCGGCCGCGCGGCGAACAGTTGCGGCATGGCGATGCCCAACGTCAGGTTGAGCAGGCTGCCCAGCACGTTAGGGTCTACCGAGGTGGATGTGGCCCGCATGGGCAGTTCGGGGTCGTCGCGGATGTAGCGCAAGACGCCCGGCCCGGTGGGGTATCCCAGCCGCGCCAGTTTGGAGAGGGCGCTGATGACCAGGTCATCGGAGACGTAAGCGGCGACGACGTAGAGTAGAATGCCCAATGCGGCGGCCGCGAAGGCGCCCAGAATCAACGCGCGCGCCACACGCTCTAGCCGCGCCGTATCGCGCACGGTGTTGACGACGAGGAAGAACAAGCCCACGCTGAGCAGTATCTCCCCAAAGTGGCGCAGGACGTAGGAGGTCGCTGGGGCGTTGGAGAGGCCAAAGATGAAGGAGCCAATCGCCAGCAGCATAAACACGGCCACCGGCAGTCCCAGGGACGCGCCGCTGAACTCGCGCTGTGCGCCGGTAGCGATCTGCAACACCCAGATGAGGAACAGCGCCCCCAGCGCGGCGTCGAGGAGGGTGGGGGTAAAGCCGATGCTGAAGGGGAAAGAGGCAAAGGGGAGCAGGCAGACGATGCCGACGACGACCCAGTAGGCGACCTCGATGTCGCGCAGCATCCACAGGCCGAGGAACAGGGCAATCAGGCCCGCTCCGGCGACGAGAGCGCCGAACTCGGCCAGCAGGTAGCCGGCGCCTGCGGCCAGCGCCGCACACAGAACCAGAGTCGCCAGTACCGCCAGCCAGCGGTGACGGGAAGTAAAGATGCGATAGAGTATGTCTTGAGAGTTCATAGGCGAATTTACGAATGGCGAATCACGTTTGACGCTTGCCACTTGATACTTGCAACTTTACGGTATAGTCCAATTGCCCAGCGGAACCTCGCTGAATCGGCCATCCAGTGGGACGAGCGTGGTCATGCGGAAGCGCTCGTAGGCCACCAGCGCGGCCTGGACCTCGCCGCCGGTGAAATCCTCCGGGACGCGCAGCAGGTGACGATCTAGCACGCGGCTGCCGCGAATCCATTTGAGGGTGGGGATGGCTCCCAGGGCCGGCTGTATGTCGTGCCGGTCGAGCCAGCGCCCGTCAGGGGCCATCAAGCGCACGCTGATGCCGTCGTCGGCGGTCAGCGGGCGCAGGGCCACCAGTGTCACATCCACCGCCATTGTCTCTCCCGGCGGGGTGGGGCGGGCGGCCGCACCGACGACGGCTATCTCGCCTCCCAGGGGGACGAAGCGGGCGCCAGGCGCGGGCACGGGCAGCCGCACCTCCTGCAAGGGCCAACCCCAGCGGCCAGCCGCTGCTTGTGCTTGGCCTTGCTCGTCGGTCAAAGAAAGCAACAATCGCTCCCCAGCAAAGCCGTGCAAATCCAGCGCGACGGTCTGGTAGGTTTCCTCCGGGATAGGCGGCAGCAGGACGGCGGCCTCTGCGCCAGCGACGCTCTGCACCTGCGCCTGGATTCCATCCCCGACCGGGCCGCGCCAGCGCAGGTAGACGCGGAGGACGTCCGGCAGGCTGCGGTCGTAATCTACGCCCACTAGTTTGGGCCCGCCGGCGAAGGAGACGGTTTGAGGGTGGAGTGTGAAGGGCGGCTGGGAGAGGGGCGCGAGTTCCAGGTCGGTCAATGGAACGGCGTCCGGCCCGTCGCCAGTTGGGAGGGTCTCGAACCCGGCGGCGGTGACGGTGTAAGCGCCCAGGGTCACGCGGTAGCGGCCCGGCGGCAGGGTGGGGTAGAGCGGTAGGGTCAGCCGCTCAAAGCGCACTTCACCGAGGGCCAGGTCGGTGGGCAGCGCCCGGTCGGCCTGGGCCACGCGGCGGCCGTCCGCATCCAGCAGTACCAGGGTGAGCGAGGGAGGAGGGTCGAGGGGGCCGGTCGCCCGCCAGGCCAGGACGAATTCCACCGCCTGTCCCGGATGGAGCGGCAGGCGGGTATGGAGATCCGCCCTACTGTAGCCGATCATCTGTACCCGGTCGCCAAAAGTCACATTGAGGGGCGCGGTGGCGGCGGCGGGGGTGGTCACGGGCCGGGGGCGGAGCAGGAAACCTGTTTCCCACGGCTCGGTGGTGTAGCTGGAAAATTCGTAGAAATGGGTCAGGAGCAATGGGCGATCCAGCGCCGCTTCCTCCCGGACGATGCGCTCCCAGGTGTCCCAGTATTCCTCGCCGGGGATGTCGTAGACGTAGCGCACCTCGACGTCGGGTCGGAGTCCTTCGACTTGTTGCAGGTACCACAGCGGCGTGGCCCAGCGCCAGTCGGCCAGGATGAGAGCATCGGCGGGGGCGGTCTCGAGCAGTGGTTCGACGGTCTGGCGGGTGGTGTGGTCTTGAGCCAGTTCGATAAAGCTGGGGGCGTGGGCGCGGCCGTTGAGAAAGCCGACGCAGAGGAGGAGGAGGCAGAGGGCCAGGGCGCGGAGGCGCGGAGGCGCGAGGGCGGGCAGGAGGCCGACGGCGATGGCGATGGGCAGGTAGGTGGGCATCAGGTATTCGACGGTTTGGGGGGCGCGGTAGGTGATGGTGACGAATGTGTGCAGGGTCAGGCTGCCCGCCAGGAGGACAAAGAGGCGTCCCTCACGGCGGGCGAGCATGACCAGGGTCAGCAGAGCGGCCAGCAGCAAATAGATGTTGAACTGGAATGAGAACAAGGTCGGTAGCAGCGCCAGGCGGTCGGGCAGGTCGCTAGAGTTGGCGAAGGCGAACATGTCGCCGCTGAATCCGCGCGCCAAAAAGTGGTGCAGGAAACCGGGCAGGGTGTCCAGGCTGTTGGGCGCCAGGGGGGCATTCATCGCGCCGCGAATGGGCAGGTAGGCCAGGGGCAGCAGGAATCCGACCAGCCCCACCAGCAGCGGTCGCCACCAGCGGCGGGGTTGCGCGAGCAAGTGTGGGTCGGTCAGCAGCAGGTAGATGATGAAGAAGATAGCGACAAAGGCCAGCGGCGGGTAGTGGCTTCCTCCCAGGCCGAGGGCCAGGGCCAGGAGGATGAGGGCGCGGTTGGCATCGCGGCGGTCGGCGGCGGTGGCAAAGCGGGCCAGGCCGTAGAGCGCGAGGGCGGCGAAGAAGATGGCCAGGGTGCGGACGTTGGCGATGGTGGCCTGCGCCCAGAAAGTGGTGGCGGTGCCCAGGGTCAGCGCCGCCGCCAGCCCGCCGCCAAGCGCGACGGTGGGAGACGCGCCCAGCTGCCTGGCCCACAAGCGGGTGGCCCGCGCGATCAGCACCAGTGCGCCCGCCGCCAGCAGGCCGCTCAATAGGTTGAGCCGGTAGGCGGGCGTGCCGATTGGAAGCAGGCGTATGAACAGGTGGCCCAGCATGGTGTAGAGGGGGTAGCCGGGCGGATGGGACACGCCCAGGAGGGCGGCGGTTAGCTGGAATTCGCCAGCGTCGGCGGGGAGGAGGCCGGGGGCGGCGGTGGCGATGTAGGCGAGCAGGGCGACGATGAATGTCGCACCGTCTGCCAGGTTGGGGGCCCAATGTCTGATGTGTAATGTCCGATGGGTTTTCATAAGCAGGGGGATTATACCATCGGGAGGGGGAAAGCAGAAGTAGGAGCGGCGTTCAGGGGATGTCGGCGGGCAGGGGGACCAGGCTGCAGGGCAGCAGGCCATCGAAGCCCGCAACAGGCAATCGTTCCAACGTGTCGGCCCGGTACATGCCGGCCATCAGGCGCACGCGCTGCCCGGCGGTGAGTGTCGGTATCGCCAAGACGTGTTCGTCGGGGATCACGTCGCCAGGATGCCAGGCCGGGGTGGGGTAGCGACCGTAGCGCGGGGCTCCGTCGTGCTGGGCCAGCAGATGGTCGGCGCCGTCTAAAAGGTGGACGAAGGCGATATAGTCCCCTTGCGGATACTCGTCGGCGCGCCAGTAGAGGGTGATGGTGAGGGGGGTGCCGCTCTGGATCGGCCCGGAGAGGTCGTAGCCGGTCAAGGAGATTTCTTGGCCCAGCCGGTAGTCCAGCGGATGTTGTGGGGACACGGTCAGCGGCTGCTCGGGGGCGACGCGCACCTGGGTCAGCGCGGGGAAGCCGGCTGTCGTCCCGTCGGGGTAACGAGCGGACAGCCGCTCATCGGTGGGCGCGTCGTAGAGGCCGATCAGCAGGTCGTATAGCTCTGGAACTGGCGCCCATTCCTCGACGCGCACCCGGTAGAGGTCGCAGAAAGCCTGGCCGGTCGGCCAGAGTGAGGTGGGAAAGCTCCCCAGGCCGGGGTAGGTGTACCGCTCGGCCACGCGCGCGTCCTCTCGCCCCAGCAGGTGAATGAAGACGGTATAGTCTCGCTCCATGGGAGCCAGTGCTTCCCAGCAGGCGCGGACGGTCAGTGTGCCGCCGGG
>QMOE01000226.1 GCA_003648125.1 Chloroflexota bacterium | reverse complement strand
TTGATCGCGTGGACATATCCTTGTTTGCGAAGGATGACTTGGGCCTTGTGCTGGTTGACTCTCGGGCTTCATCCATTCGCAGCAACTTGAAAGATGCGCGTCTTGTAGCGGTTCATCGGGAATATCTGCAGGGACAGAAGAAAACCGGCAGAGGCTCTCGGCTAGTCGAGTACCCTGTTTTTGTACAATCCGAATTTTTTGCTGCTGTGCAACTGGCTGATGTTTGTGCCTATAAACTGTTTCACGCTTACCAGACTGTACCAACTGCAAGAACGCTAGCCGAACTAAATCCAAAAGGTCTCAAGGGACTGGAGATAATTCTCAAAATGCTGGCACGCTCAGAGGGGTTAGATCTATTGCCATAAACAAAGAGTTGCGCCCCTGACACTAGTATCAAGGGCGCAGGACTCCTATCTAGCAGGCGGTTGCATCTCAGCACCCTATTCGCTCCATCCAGTTGCGGAGCACCTTACGTCAACATTATAGCAAAGTTTACACTCAGTGTCAAGGAGGAAAAGAAATATGTCAATACTGATAGACCAAACCAAGCGCGTCCTGGTACAAGGCATCACCGGGCGCGAGGGTATGACGCGCACTAAACTGATGGTCGGCTACGGTACCAACGTCGTGGCCGGCGTGACGCCCGGACGGGGCGGCCAGGAAGTCGAGGGCATCTCTGTGTTCGATACGGTCGAGGAGGCGTGGGAGCAGACCGGACCGATTGACGTCAGCGTGCTCTTTATCCCCGCGCCACTGGTCAAGAGCGCGGCGCTGGAGGCGATTGATGCCGGGGTCAAGTTGCTGGTTATCGTACCCGACCGGGTGCCGATTTACGACGTACTCGTCATCGCCAGGCGGGCCAAAGAGACCGGCGCGCACTTTATCGGGCCAAACACGCTGGGCGTGCTCAGCCCCGACAAGGCCGTGCTGGGCATGATGGGCGGCCGGGCCGCCTCGGCCCGCTCCTGGTTCTTCCAGGGGCCGGTGGGCATCTCTTCCCGCAGCGGCGGCATCACCTCTTCGATGGCCTACTACCTGGCGCGGGAGGGCATCGGCGCGACCACGCTGGTTCACGTCGGCGGCGACGCCGTCGTCGGCCTGCCTCACCCGGATGTGATGCAGCTCTACGAACGGGATCCCGATACCAAAGCAGTCGTCATGTTTGGCGAGATCGGCACCAGCCAGGAGGAGCGTGTGGCCGACCTGATCGAGGCAGGCGCGTTCACCAAGCCGCTGGTGGCCTACATTGGCGGCAAGGCGGCCAAGAGCGGCACCCGCTTTTCCCACGCCGGGGCCATCGTCGAAGGCGGACGCGGCACCTACGAGGGCAAAGTCGAGCGGCTGCGCCAGGTCGGCGCGACGGTGGTCGAGGGCTTTATGGACTTGCCCCAGGCGACCAAAGAGGTGCTGGCCCGAATAGGAGCATAATGTCTACTTTTTCCATTTCGCACGACCGCAGCGAAGATTCGATAGAGGCCAAAGCGCGTTGGTTTCAATCTCTCTCCATCAAGGAGCGGATGGAACTCTTGTGCGCCTTTACCGACCTGATACTCGCGCTCAACCCGAATATAGTGGAGCAAAAGGATGCTCAACCAATTGCAGGACGTGTTCTCGTCCTTACAGCGGAATGAGGTCAAATATCTGGTCATTGGAGGGATCGCGGCCGTGTTGTACGGCGTGCCCCGCGCTACGTTTGACCTGGATATCCTGATCGAAGCGACACCAGGAAACGCGCAACGGCTCCTGGATGCGCTACTGGAAGCGAGGCTGGGCACTGCTGGCCTGACCACAGCGGAAAATCTGCTGGCCCACGAGATCACGATTTTCAGGGATCGAGTGCAGATAGACGTACAAACCGCTACCCCAGGGATAGACTTTGATGAGGCGTGGAAGCAGCGCGAGATTATGAAATACCGGGGCCGAGAGATACTGGTAGTTTCCAGAGACGATCTGATAGCCTCCAAGCGTGCGGCGGGGCGTGAGCGGGATATAGAAGACGTGCGAATCTTGGAATTACACTCGGGAGATGAATCATGACCGAACAAACCTGGTCACAACCGATCACAAAAATCGAACCGAACAAGGTGGCCGTGCGCGGCTACCGGATTGATGAACTGATGGGCCGCGTGCCGTTCGCCCACGTCGTTTACTTGGTGCTCAAGGGGGAACTGCCCACCGAGTCGCAGGGGCGCGTGATGGACGCCATTCTCGTCGCCAGCGTGGACCACGGCGCGACGCCCCCCTCGGTGCTGGCGGCGCGGACGGTCGCCTCCGGCGGCGCGCCGCTGACGACTGGTATCGCGGCCGGCATAATGACCATCAACCGACATCACGGCGGGGCCATCGAAGGTTGTATGAAAGTGCTCAAGGAGGCCGTGTCGCGGAAGCAGGAAAAAGGGCAGGACGCCCTCACCGCCGCCCGCGAACTGATGGCCGAGTAACGGGCGCAAAAGAAACGCATCCCCGGCTACGGCCACCGCATCCACAGCGAGGACCCGCGCACAGTCAAACTCTTTGCTCTGTGCGAGGAGGAAGGCGTGGCGGGCGAGTACGTGGAGATGGGCCAGGCGCTGCGTCAGGCGATGAAGGAGACGCTGGGCCGCGATCTGCCAATGAATGTGGACGGGGCCATCGCCGCCGTGCTGTGCGAGTTGGACTTTCCGCCGGGGATGGGCAACGGTCTGTTTGCCATCGCCCGCACGGTGGGGCTGACGGCTCACGTCTTTGACGAGATCACTGCCCAGCGGCCCATGCGCCGCATCTCGCCCACGGCGCACGAGTACAGTGGGCCGGAGGAGAGATCTCTGTGACAAGGAGAGAATAATGAGAGAGAGACTAATCGAGTTGATTCCCGAATTTAACTTGATCGGGGACGACGACTTGCGCGAAAAGTGCCTCAAGACTTGGGATGTGGCGATGGAGGAAAGCGGCTGGACGCCCGACGCGCTGGCCGAGATGCCGTTCACCCTGCTGATCAACCCCTGCCCGGCCTCCTACATCGAACACGTCCGCGCGGTGACGCTGACGGCGGTGCGCGCTGCCAAAGTCTTTGGGGAGATCTATGGCGAGCGGGTTCCGGTCAATATGGACTATTTGGTCGCTGGCGGACTCTTGCACGACATCGGCAAGCTGCTCGAGTACGAGAACCGCGACGACGGCGTTACCGTGCAGACCTACGAGGGAAAACTCTTGCGCCATCCCTTCACCGGCATGGAACTGGCCGCCCGCTGCGGCCTGCCGGCCGAGGTGCAGCATATCATCGCCACCCACGCCGGCGAGGGGGACAAGGTCATCCGCACCACCGAGGCCACGCTCATCAACCACGCCGACTTTATGAACTTTCACTCTATCCAGCGCATGGGGCAAGACAAGAATCTAGCGGCGAGGATGGGGTGAGCTATGGGTAAGACAATCATCCAAAAGATTTTCGAGTCCCACAGCCCCGCCGGGACAGACGTCACGCCGGGCAACATCATCTGGCTCGATCTGGACATCCGCTCGGCGCGCGACTTTGCTGGGGCCAACGTGGTCAAGAACTATCGCGCTCACTATGGCGACGCGCCCGTGGCTGATAAGGCCAAGACCTGCTTTACCTTTGACCTGGTCGTGCCGCCCAGCAACATTCCCTACGCCAACAATCAGCAAATCTGCCGCATCTGGGCGCGGGAGCAGGGGGTCAAGGTGTACGACGTGAACGCCGGCATCGGCTCCCACGTGGCGATAGAGCAGGGGTTGGCCTATCCCGGCTCAACCTTTGTCGGCACCGACAGCCACCTCAATATCCTGGGCGCGGTGGGCGCGTTCGGCCAGGGCATGGGGGATCAGGACATTGCCTTCACCTTCAAGGCCGGCAAGACCTGGTTCGAGGTACCGCCGACGATGAAGGTGATCATCAAGGGCCAGATCAAGCCGCCCTGCACGGCCCGCGACTTGACGCTGGCGGTCATGGGCCAACTTGGTTCCAGCGGCGCGCTGGGCCGCGCCATCGAGTTCTACGGCCCGGCGATTGAAGCGCTGGATTTGCCGGGCCGCATCACGCTCGCCAGCCAGGTCACAGAGGTGGGGGGCATCATCGGTTTTATCCCGCCTTCGGAAGAAACCAGGTTTTTCAGTAAGCGCAGCGACAAAAACCTGGTTTCTGGGATTTACGCCGACCCCGACGCCGAGTACGTGGAGACGGTCGAGGTGGACATCACGGGACTGGAACCGCTCATCGCTTGCCCGCCCAGTCCGGCCAACGTGGTGCCGGTGCGTGAGGTGGCCGGTCGGCGGATAGATTCCGTCTTTCTCGGCTCGTGCACCAATGGGCGCTTTGAGGACTTTGGCGCTGTAGCGGAGATCGTCAAAGGGAAACAGGTCGCGCCGCACGTCATGGCGACGGTGGTGCCGGCCACACGGGGAGTCTACGAGCAGATGCTGCGCTCCGGCGTGCTGGCGACACTGTTCGATGCCGGGTTTATCGTCAGCAACCCCGGTTGCGGAGGATGCGCTTCGGGCCACCTCGGTATGACCGGGATAGAACAAGTGAATATCAGCACCAGCAACCGCAACTTTCCCGGTAAGCAGGGCGCGGGCGACACCTATCTAGCCAGCCCTGTCACAGCCGCCTGGAGCGCGCTTGCGGGCGAGATCGCGGTACCGGAGGTGTAGAAATGAGACCCACAAAAATCACAGGCCGCCTTTGGGCGCTCACCGACCCCGAGGGCAAACTGTACGACGACATTGACACAGACATGATCTTTCACAATCGCTACCTGCACATCACTGACGTGGACGAGATGGGCCAGTATGCGCTGGACAACTTGGAGGGCTGGAAAGACTTTAGCCAAAAGGCCCAACCGGGCGATATTGTGATGGCGGGCAAGAACTTTGGCGCAGGCTCTTCGCGCCAGCAGGCGGTGGATTGCTTCCGCGCGCTGGGCGTCAGCGCCATCGTCGCCGAGAGCTTTGGCGCGATCTACAAACGGAACGCCATCAACAGCGGAATGCCCATCGTCTTACTGCCCGGCCTGACCGATATGGCGGGCGAGTTCGAGACCGGCGCCGAGATCACAGTGGACTTGACAACTGGCGTGGTAACGCTGGGAGACAAAACTTTCCAGGCCCAGCCGTTCTCCCAGGTGCAGATGGACATTTAC
>QMOE01000225.1 GCA_003648125.1 Chloroflexota bacterium | reverse complement strand
GAGATCGGGTCTGGTCTGGCTCTCGCCTTTGACCAGAGCGCCCGTCGCTTTGGAGCGCACACAGAGGAATTGGCAGAGTGGCACTTTTTTTTCACCAGCGAGTACGGTTCGGGCTACGTCACATCAGATGAATCCTACTCTGGGCTGGCGGTAACACGACCGGGCGACGATCTCTCCGGCAGGCCAGGCGACTCACTGGAACACCTGGACCCGGCATTGCTGGCAGAGGCGGGGCAGACAGTGGCCCACTATCTGATGGTGCTCAGCTCCCGGTAGCTATAGAACGAGTCCACTGAAAAAGATCATCTAATCAGAGGCGCAAAAGCCACCGAGAGAATTTCACGTTGCATGTCAAAAAGTCAGCTTTTTGAATCAAGTCTAAATTATCTGTGTCTCAGTGGTGAAATCCCTAGCCAAATGCCGGGTTTCTAATCCACCTTACAGATTTTGGAGGTAACTTTACTTTTTCCACCCCCTGGACGCTTACGCAATCTCTCCAATAGCGCCTGAATTGGCGCTATTCTGCTATCCCACCAAAGAGCCATTGTCAAGCAGCGAGGATAGGGTATAATCAAATTGGAGGTGTTAGAGCAGGGAAATGGAAAATCACCAGGTAGCCACAATCTTTGCCACAATGGCCGACGCCCTCGCCATCCAGGGAGAGAACTATCATCGCATCATGGCCTACCGCCGCGCAGCCGAGAACGTCACTGCCCTGGGCCAGCCACTGGAGGAAATCTGGCAGGCGGGGAAGTTGGAAACGATTCCCGGCATCGGCAAAACACTGGCGGCCAAGATTGACGAACTGATGCGCACCGGTCGCCTGGAAGCCTACGAAAAGCTGAAAGCGCAAGTGCCAGAGGGAGTGGTGGCGCTGCTCCAGATACCCGATGTTGGGCCCAAGAAAGCAGCCCTGTTCTGGAAGGAACTGGACATCACTGACATTGAGGCATTGGAGAAAGCAGCGCGGGCAGGTCGACTGCAAACCTTGCCCGGTATGGGAGCCAAGAGCGAGCAAAAAGTGCTGGCTGGCATAGAATTGCTAAAGCGGCGCACCGGCCGCACGCTCCTGGGCGCGGCCTGGCCCCTGGCCTACACCCTGCTCGCCGAACTGCGCCAGGTGCCGGGAGTGGTACAGGCCGCCCCCGCCGGCAGCCTGCGCCGTATGCGGGAGACAGTCGGCGATTTGGACTTGCTGATAGCCTCGGCCGATCCGCAGCCAGTGATGGCCCGCTTCCGCGAGCTTCCTCAGGTAGCCGAACTGCTCCTCAGCGGCTCCACCAAAACCTCCATCCGTACCCACGACGGCTTCCAGGTTGACCTGCGCGTGTTGGAACCGGCCCGCTGGGGAACGGAACTCAAATACTTTAAAGGCAGTCAGACCCACAATATCCGCCTGCGAGCACTGGCGCTCGACCGGGGCTTTTCCCTGAGCGAGTACGCGCTCAAGCGGGAGGACGGCAGCGAAATACTTTGTGCCACCGAGGGAGAAATCTACAGGGCGCTGGGACTGCCGCTCATCCCGCCGGAACTGCGCGAGGATCGGGGCGAGATCGAGGCGGCGTTGGCTGGGCGACTGCCCGACCTGATTGAGGTCAAAGATCTGAAAGGCGACTTTCAATTCCACACCACCTGGTCCGACGGGCGCCAAAGCCTGCTGGAGATGGCGCGGGCGGCGCAGGCAAGCGGACTAGAGTACGCACTGGTCACAGACCACTCACACAGCCTGGGCGTCGTCCGGGGAATGACCGCCGACGATCTGCGGAGCCAACAGGCCGAGATTAAGGATGTCAACCGCAAAATGACCAAGTTCCGGCTACTGGCCGGCGCCGAGGTAGAAGTGCTGGCCGATGGCTCGCTCGACTACCCCGACGAACTGCTGGCCGAACTCGACCTGGTGGTGGCGGCGGTGCACAGCGGGCTGCGCGGCAGCCGGGAGCAAGTCACGGCGCGGATGGTGGCCGCGATCCGCAATCCTCACGTGGACGTCATCGCCCATCCCACGGGGCGCCTGATTGGCGAGCGGGAGGGGGCCGATTTGGATATGGAGGCCGTGTTCCGCGCCGCCGCCGAAACGGACACCGCATTGGAGGTCAACGCCTATCCCAAGCGGCTCGACCTCTGCGACACGTACGTGCGGCGGGCAGTCGAACTGGGCGTGAAACTGGCGATCAGTTCCGACTCGCACAACGTGAACGGCTTTACCCTGCTGCCATTTGGAGTAGCGACGGCCCGGCGGGGCTGGGCCACGCCCGCCGACGTGATCAACACCTGGTCAGCGGAGGAGGTGCTAAAATGGGCCGCCCGATAATTCGCGCTGCGGCAGCGGTGAGCATCGCGCTGCTGGCGCTGGCCGCGCTGGCGGTAGGCACCCGCTCCGCCGCCCCCCCTAAAGAGAGTGGAACAGACCCCATCTGTTTCTGGTCGGCTCACGGTATGATTTGTGTCGAGCGGGCTGCCGGGCTGGGGGCCGCCGAACCGGACGCGGAGGATTTGCTCACGGCGCTCCTGGCCGGCCCAACCGCCGAGGAGCGAGCACAGGGTATCCGCTCTGCCATCCCGGCGGGGACAGCGTTAGACAAACTGCAAGTGCAACCCGGCGAGACCGTCACGGTTTACCTGAGAATGTCGCCGGACGCGCTGCAATCCCTGGATCACGAGACCTTTGAGATCATTATTGAGCAAATCGGCTGGACGCTGGAACCGCTGGGCTGGCGCAACCTGCGCGTTCAAACTTGGGATCCCAGCAGCGACAAATTCGTCCCACTTTCGGCTTTCCTGCCCGATATTCCGGCTCCGCGCAAAGAGACAGCTTTGGTGGAGCAGGAACCGTTGCTGTCCCACACCAGTCAGCCCCCGGCCCCCGGACAGGGGCAGCCGCAGGGCGCGCTCAGCGGCAAGACGGTCTACGTCAGCGCCGGGCACGGTTGGGAGTGGAACGGTTCCGCCTGGCGTACCCAGCGCCCTCCTTACCAGGACATCATCGAGGACCATAACAACGCCGAGGCGGTGAACCAGTACCTGTTGCAATATCTGTGGAACGCCGGGGCAATGATCTGGCCGGTGCGCGAGCGGGATATGAACGCGGCCGAGATGATCATAGACAACGACGGGCCGCTCACGGACACGGGGTATTTCGAGACCGGCGTGTGGACTACCACAGCCAGCGCTGGCACGGGCTACTCCGGCAGTGACTATCGCTGGACCGAGACTGTGACCGGCACTCCCACCGCCGCTGCTGTCTGGACCGCCACGCTCCCCGCCGACGGCGAGTACGCCGTCTACGTCTGGTACCGGCCCGCTACCGTGGATCGTCCCGCCGACGCCCATTACACCGTCCACCACGCTGGTGGAGATACGACGGTGACGGTTGACCAGCAGCATCACGGCATCACCTGGCACTATATCGGCAGCTATGGCTTCCAGGGTGGAAAAGTCGCCACAGTCACGCTCAGCAACCTCTCCGCCTCCGCCGGTAAGCACGTCATCGCCGACGCGGTGCGTTTCGGCGGCGGCTTTTTCGACGATCTGACCGGCATCGGGACGACGGCCCCTGCCGCGCCGGACAAGCCCTGGTGGGAAGTGGCCTCTTTCTACTACGTCCAAAAGATGGGCATGGACAAGCCGCCCTACGGCGACGTGACCGCCCGCCCCATCTACGCCCGCTGGGAGCACGCCGGCACCGGCGACGACGCAGTCTACGTCTCCTGGCACACCAACGGCTACAACGGCAGCGCGCGCGGAACCGAGACTTATGCCCACAGCGGCGAGACGCTGACCCGCACGCAGGGCAGCCTGACCTTGTGCCACACCATCCACACCGAGGTGGTGCGCGATATCCGGGCCGGGTGGGATTCTCTCTGGACTGACCGGGGAGAGAAAACAAGAAATCTGGGCGAGTTGCGCGGGTTGTGGGACGATGACCCGGCGACCCGTATGCCGGGCGCGCTGATCGAGATCGCCTTCCACGATAACCCCGATGACGCGGCCGCGCTCAAGGAACCGGCCTTCCAATTGCTGGCGGCGCGGGCCGTCTATCAGGGTATCCTCCACTACTTTGACCCCGATGGCGTCGAACTGCCGGAGCCACCCACTCACCTGGCGGTGCAAAACACGGGCGGGGGGCAGGTGCGGGTCTCCTGGCAGCCCTCTCCCACCGATACGGTTGGCCTGGTAGGCGACGCGGCCACCGGCTACAGGGTCTACACCTCCACCAGCGGCCTGGGCTGGTCGGATGGCGTGTCCGCGACCGGGGCCACCGTCTACACCATCACCGGGCTGGCGGATGACCAACTCCTCTTTGTCCGTGTCACCGCAGTCAATGCAGGGGGCGAGTCGTTCCCTACCGAGGTGCTGGCCGCCCGCGTGGGAGATACGGCCGGCGTGTTGATGGTCAACGGCTTTGACCGGCTCAACAGCACCATGCTGATCTCTGAAGACGATCCGGTGGGGGGAAGCAACCTGCGCATGTTCCTGAACCAGATGAATCGATACGACTATGCCATCCAGCACGGCGAGGCCATCACTTATCCTTTCGACAGCAGCAGCAACGAGGCTGTCCAAGAAGGAACAATCAACCTGGACGATTACGGAGTGGTAGACTGGATTTTGGGGGAGGAATCGGTCAACGAAGAAACGCTGAACGGGACGGAGCAATCGCTGTTGAGCAGCTATCTCGCGGGCGGCGGGGCGCTCTTTATCAGCGGAGCCGAGATCGGCTGGGACCTGGATCACCTGGGAAGCAGTTACGACCGCGCTTTCTACACCAGCACGCTGCGGGCCGAGTACGCCGGGGACGACGCCGAGACTTACGAGGTCGCGCCGGCAGCAGGCTCTATCTTTGCGGGGCTTGGCTCTTTCCGCTTCGACGCTGCCGGCATGTACGACGCCGACTACCCGGATCAGATTGCGCCGACCAGCGGCTCCACGCCGACACTGACCTACAGCGGCGGACAGGGCGGCACGGCGGCGATCCAGTACCAGAGCGAGGTGACGACCTGCCCGCGCCTGGTCTATTTTGGTTTTCCCTTCGAGACCATTCGCCCGGAGCAGCGGTATGACGTGATGGCGCGGGTGATGGGATTCCTGGCTCCTTGTTTGCCGCAATCTCCGAGTACCAGGATCACCAGCCCGGCCCATCT
>QMOE01000224.1 GCA_003648125.1 Chloroflexota bacterium | reverse complement strand
TGCCTGGGAGCGCGGGCATCCCCCGCCGAGGAGGGGCGAGGCAGTGCCTCGCCCCTACGACAAGTCAGGGTGACTCCAATGCCCGCGTTCCGATGACTGCCTGGGAACGCGAGCGTTCCCGCTCGCATGCGGCCAAGATGGCCGCGCTCCAATGACCGCGTTCCACGGCGCGCAAGAAAATGACGGACACCCGAATCGAAAAGCCCTGTTGCACGCCCCAAGCAAATGTGGTACAATCTCGTAGAGAAAGAAAGCGAGGGTGAATCCTATGACTAAGCCTACAGAATATGTCAATGTTATACGACAGGCAGATATTTTCTACGACCTGACCGGCCCTCAATTGGATATGATCGCGTCCCTCTGCTCGGAGATCACACTCAAGAAATGGGAGGTCATCTTTGAGGAGAGCAGTTCTGGCGACGAATTGTACATTATTGCCAATGGGACTGTGGATATTCAATTGAGCCCATCTCTCATCCAATCCACCACAGGGCAATCCTCCCAACCGCTGACTGTTGCTACGCTCAGACGCGGGCAGACTTTTGGCGAGGTCGCGTTAGTGGACAAAGGGTTGCGGACGGCCTCGGCCCACTGTACCTCAAAGCAGGCCCATCTCCTGGTCATCCCTCGTGACCGGCTGATCAATCTGTGCAATGATCACCCAGACCTGGGCTACCGCCTGATGCGCAACATAGCCGCCGATCTGGCGTTCAAAATCCGGGGCACCGATTTGACGATCCGCGAACAACTATTCTGGCAGCCACGGGCAAGGTAGACGGCGATTTGACATTTTGTGCTTGCCCGGTATAATGATTTAGGTGTGCGGGTGTAGTTCAGTGGTAGAACGTCAGCTTCCCAAGCTGAATGTCAGGGGTTCGAATCCCCTCACCCGCTCTGGCTTCCCAGAAACCAGGTTTTCTCCAAAAACCTGGTTTCTTTTCTCTGGATTCCAACCGAGGAGGATCGCATTGCGAAACTGGCGCATAATGTTAGCAGTGGCAATGCTAGGATTGGTATTGGCACTGACCGGTTGTAGAGAGAAGCCATTGTTGAGCCAGGTCTCTTTCTCTCCCAATCTCATCACCCCCAACGCGGATAGAAATTCAGATGTACTCAAGATCACGTACAACCTGGCCCGCAGCGCAGAGGTCTCGATCTACTTCGAGGACACAGCAGGAAGCCGCTACTACTTCCGCGACCACATCCACCACGGCCCCTCCATTGAGGAACCCCATCAGGTGCTCTTCTCCGGTGTGGTAGATGGCTACGTGCTGCCCGGAGAAGAGTTCGATGAGTTCACAGTGGAAAAGCGCGTGTTGCAAGACGGCGTCTACACCTGGACGGTGGAGGCGACCGATGCGGAAGGCGTCACCGAGCAGGTTACCGGCACGCTCACCATCGCCGCCGCCGACACTGCGCTGCCGGAACTGCGTGGCTTTAGCGTGTACCCGCCGATCTTTACACCCAATCGGGACAGCATCAGCGACCGGGCGACGATCAACGTGGACCTCAAGAAAGACGTGGCAGAGATGACCGTCTACCTGGAAGGGGATGACGGGGTGCGTCATCACGTAGAGTGGAAAGAGAAACTCACCCCACTCAACCAGGCCGGCTGGCACGAGTTCGACTACGACGCCGGGGTGGACCACGGCGCCGACCCGCCCCCCGACGGCACGTACACCGTGACCATGCGGGCGCGGGACGCGGTGGGACAGTGGACGGTGGCGACGGGCACGCTGACTATCCAGGACGGCGGAGTGCCCCGCGCCTACATTCTCAACGGCGAGGTAGAGTGGTCAGGAGGAGACGGCCCGCGAGTGAGCATCCCTCTGGGTGGCACGCTCTACTTTACCTTGACGGTCGAAAACGACAGCGTCGTGCCCATCCGCACCAGTGGCCCCCCGCCGGGCACGGTCTACGACAGTGATCAGAATTACTCCACTTTGGGCGAGTACCAGCAGTCGGGTGCGTTTCGGATAGGTATCCATTGCGAGAACAGCCCCACAGACCATCCCTGGCGCTGGGCCATAGGCGGGCAGGACGATTTGGTGACGGACGACGAGGGACACCGCTACCTGCCGGCCGGCGAGCGGGCGACCGTCACCGGCGGTATCCGCTTCGTGGATGTGGTGGAGGCTCGCAACCCGCAGTACTGCTATGCTTCGCTCATCCACGAGGATGTGCAAATCTCGATGGTCAACTTCCGGGTGGACCCTGTTGCACTTTACATTGATGTGCCGTAAGACATGCATTGAGTGGGCGATGTACCTTTTCAATATTCCGGGGCAAGACATTCAAGTCTTTGTTGTATCATCTCAATAATCCGGGGCGCGAATTTGTAGGGTGGGTTTCTTACCCGCCAATTGGTGGCAGCAGGTCGAGAACTTGCTCTTTGAACAGAAAGGCAGGTTTGGAAACCTGCCCTACAGTCAGCGCGATTTCCAATCGCAGCTACAGCGTGTAAACGCCACGGAATATTGAAAAAATACTCTTTGTCATTGCGAGGGTGCTTTTTGCCCGAAGCAATCCCCAAACAGGAGATTGCTTCGCCGCCTGCGGCGGCTCGCAATGACAAAGGCGGCGATGTTGGGCTGCAGGAAGCCCGCGAAGCGGGGTTTGGCTATGAGCATGGCGGTTTAGCGCCGCGCGGTACGCGACGCAAATCTTGATTGCACAGGTCGAAATCGCTCCGAGGAAATTGCCAAATCCCCGATTTGGGCCTGGCGGTCCAGGCCAAGCAAAATTGGCTCTACCGAGTCTTACGTTTCACGCTGTCCTGACCAACCCCAGCTTGCGCATCACTTTTGCGGGGGTGGCGCGGCGTGCCCGCCGCCATTGGTGGCGCATCCAGCGTTTGAAAGCGTTGAGTGGCTTGCGGCGTTGGCTCTCGGTCATTGCCCACTTGAGGAACTCGTAATCCTGCCCCTTGATTTTAGGCTCGGTGGGGTTGCGGCGATAGGAGTCGTAATCAGTGATACGGCTCAGACCGTGCTCAACAGCATAATCGTACAGATCCGTGCCGGGGTGGGGGGTGAAGAAAGCCGGACTGTAGTAATCGGGGTCAATTTCCTTCATCAGCCGCACCGTGTCCATCACTTCTTCTTTGGTCTCAGTCGGCAGTCCCATCATATAGTTGGCCCAGATGGAAATGCCATACTTGCGGCAGACACGGCCGGCCTGGCGGTTCTGCTCCACGGTGGTGCCCTTGCGAATAAACTTGAGGATGCGATCGTTGCCGCTTTCGAAACCAATAAAGTACCCCCGCAGCCCAACCTGGGCCATGCGGGCCACCATATCCTCGTGCTTGGCGATGATGTCGGCTCGACTCTGACAGAGGAAAGGCATAGTGAACCCCTGAGCGGTGTACTTTTCCGTGAACTCCATCACCCAGTCCCGATCCTCCGTCAGACAATCGTCGTGGAACATGAAAGAAGCAATGTGATAGCGCTCCACCAACATGTGCAGTTCAGCGATGACGTTATCTGCGCTGCGCCGGCGCGTGCGTTTGCCAAAGAGATAATCCTCGCCGGGCTTGCAAAAAGCGCAATTGTAGAGACAGCCTCGTCCAGCGATGATGGTGACGAACGGCGGCGGCAACTCCTCGACAAAAGGCACCTCAGGCGAATCGAGATCGTAGCCCCACTTGCGCCACTCGTTGAGGAACAGCCCCCGGTCGGTGAAAGGGATGCTATCCAGGTCGGGCGTCTCGCCGCGCAACACGCGGGAAGGTGGCCTGTCGCCACCTTCGATCAGCCGCAGTAACTTGGGAAAAGTTGTCTCTCCTTCGCCGGTCACCAAATAATCAACGTAGGGCATACGCAGAGAATCTTCCAGCGCGATGGTGACGTGGGGGCCGCCAATGATAGTGATAATCTCGGGCTTGACCTCCCTGGCAATGGCGATGGCCTGACGGGCGGGGTTATAATCCACGCTCATCATCGTCACACCGATGACATCGGGATCCCGCTCCGCCAACACCTGGCGGAAGTGGTCCCAGTTGGAAAGCGCTCGCAAGTCAATCAGGTCTACCTCAAAGCCTTGCGCTTTGGCGGCCCCGCTGAGGGAAGCCAGGCCGTGTGAAATCCACCCGGCCTCCATCCCTCGTTTGAGAGAGTTGAATCCCAGGCCAGCGATGCCCGGGTAAATGAGTGTCGTCTTGATAGGCATACGGTTCTCTAATCTGTGTCTGCTTCGAAAATAGTCTTGTAGGCGCGGATTCCATTCCGCTCCTATCGGTTATCTGTCGGGAGGATGAATAACGTAAGTGCATTGCCGGTCGCCCTGAGCCACAGAGGCAATGCGTCGCGGAACCACACCCAAGAGACTGGTCAACATCGCCATGTCCATAACGCAGACCACCTGATCTCGCTCGGCTACTCGTTCGTAAGGGCAATTGGCGATATGCAGCAAGTGGACGCCGTCATCGCTCTGCTCACAGCGAGCCAGATATCCCTGCTCATTGAGAAACTCGATAGTGGCTAGCAGTCGAGCTTTGAAATCGCCCTCAACGGACAGATCTGCCTGACCGGCGATACGCTCGCCGATGCGCTCCATCATCCGACCCATTTCTCCAGGCGACGATAGCAGGCGTACCTCGCTGAGAATTAAGTCAGCGAGACGATCATATCGCTGGGGGAAAAAAGCGCCGGCTTTTCCCGTCAGAGTGTAAACGTACCTGGGGCGACCGGGGAATTCGCAGGGACGCGCAGACGGCTCTGCGACAAGACCTTCGCCGCGCAGGATTTCGAGATGGTAACGCACGGTGACGGCAGTCAGGCCCAGTTCGCGGCACAACTCACCAACTGTTGCCTGCTGGCGCTCTTTCAGGATATTCAAAATGCGCTCTCGAGTGGCCTGCATAGCTCCTTCCCCAAGAAGGATACATTCTAGTACGTCTTGCGTATTTTGTCAAATCATCATCGTTATAATTATGCCATTACGCAATATGCACGTGTTCTCAGAAAATGGGGGTGATTGGGACACGGATTAACACGGGCTGCCATACGGATTTTTCGGCATGGTTCGCCAGCGCCGAAAAACTCGTTTATAAATTCTCGGCAACTGTTCAGCCTGCGCTCGTTTCATTGTCCCGCGTAGATGCTAAATCAGCGTCCACAAAAGTGTAAAGATGTTTTTGCTCCTCAAGAAGCGAAAATG
>QMOE01000223.1 GCA_003648125.1 Chloroflexota bacterium | reverse complement strand
CGCAGCAATTTCAGCGCTTTGTAGATGCCTACGATCCGTCGCTTGGTTTTTGCGCTTTTGAGGGATGGCGTGTCAAACGGCTCAACATCGGCGCGCAGATTGGGATGGCACAGGCTGTGCGCGACATGGCCGTTCACTTGGGCCACACCAGTACACAAGCCCAGGCCAGTACTTTACTGAACGATCTTTTGGACACCCGTGTAGCCCTGGCTGATTTTGTTCCAAACCTGTACGACATTGGTGAGCGGCAACCGGCCCAGATCCGCCTCAACCCCGATGGCACCATCAACAACGACGACATTATGCAGGGCAGCCCCTACAACAACCAACTGATTCCCTATAGCGCCGCGCTCCGAGATCGGGACACCGACCCCAGCCAAGTCAATTGGTGGGATGGCAGCAACTATCGCGTGGACGCTGGGACCCAGTTTATGCACTATCCCGCGCTCTCGGGCTACTTTCCTCTCTCCTCCGAAATGACCGCCCGCCTGCGCGCGGACCTGCTCGCAAAGACGGAATACTACGTCAAGTCATACGAGGTCAACAACCCCTGGTGGTGGATGTCCGACCTGGCGCACCATACCACTGGTAGCGGCGAACATCTCTACCATAGCCCCACGTTGGCCTGGACTATGTTCCAGGTCAAGGCTATGGTGTTGCAGGAAGATTGGGATGCACTGGCGCATCAGTTGCCGGAGCCGGTCAGCTTTAACAGTCGCTATGACCTATACCGGTTGCAAAATCTGGCGACGCTTTTATCATTGTCCCCCAAGATGGAGAAATCTGTTAATTTGGCGACCGCCGATCATGGAGAGCTTTTGACCTATACCATCTCTCTGGTGGGCTCTGGCGCAACAGCCACTATCTCCGACTCGATTCCCGCCGGTACGGCCTACGTTCCCCATAGCGCGCAGGTCGAGCCACAGGTAGGTGTCCTGACTGATGGATCCAATCTCATCAGTTGGACGGGCGTGCTCACAGACGGCCACTACCTCGAACTCACCTTTGCCGTGACTGTCACCGTCGAGGAGCCGTTTGCCATTGTCAATATGGCTGCCGTAAATAATGGGGAGGAGAACCGCGAACTGACTGCTACCACGATTGCCAACGCTTTCAAGATATATCTTCCCATTGTTATGAGAGGATGGTGAGTTATGCGCAAATCGACCTTGTTGCTCTTGCTTGCAATTATGATGTTGATCTCTAACACTGTACAGCCCCTTGCCAGCGAGCAGGGAGTGGCTGCGCGTCGCGTGAATATCCCTTACTCTTCCGGTGAGGTAGACTGGGCGCAAACCGCTATCTTTTGGTTTGGCGAGAACAAGCAGGGCGTGCCCAGCAAGAACTATATTGATGTGCGCATGGCCTACACTGCCGAGGCGCTCCGCGTTCGCACTACCGTCGTGGACTATTATCTCTGGTACAAAGAGAACCCAATTGCCACTGATGATCTGACGCAGTATGACGCTGTCGAGATCTATTTGGATACCAGCTTTGACCGGGCAGCGACGCCACAAACGGACGATTACATCTTTCTGGTCGGCGCTCGCCATTGGCCCACGGAAAATGCGCCCCAGTACCATCGCCAGGCCCGTGGTACTGGCGCAGGCTGGAATACCGCCTGGACGGGTGATTGGACCGACTCTGAAGCGATGCAATGGTGGTGCAATCCTGGCCCCAATAGTAACACGTGTGGCATAGATTATGGCTGGACGGCCATTTTCACCATTCCGTGGGAGACGTTGGGACTTTCTGGGCCGCCGACCGAGGGAACAGTGTGGGGGCTTGGCGCGCAGCTTTACGACCGTGACGACCTCCCACCTGCTGGTTACGTCGCGCCAGAGCACTGGCCGGAGACATTGCTCACTGGCAATCCCGCTACGTGGGGCGAGCTTCACTTTGGTTACGCGGACTATGAGCCTCCTGACGTTGTCCCGGAGGGCACGACCATGATCCGCGCCGCCTCGCCGGAGGACAACACGGTCGAGGACGCCTGGATGGGCGGCGGCGGGACGTGCAGCGGCGGGCACGAGGGAGGCAGCGAGGACAACCACGGTGACAGCACGAATCTCTTTGTCGGTACCGAAACAGCCCCCACTCACTTTCCTTGTTTCAATAAATCCTATCTGCGCTTTTCCCTCGACGCTATTCCGGCAGGCAAAGAAATTGTCTCTGCTACTCTCACGCTTCATCATTGGGGTAACGCTGGCAATCCTGGACAAGCGCAACTCTCGTGGGTGCATCTTTTTTCCATCAGTGATGTGTTGTGGGATGAGATGGCCATTCACTGGAACAATGCGCCGCTGGCGCAGGAGAACATTGATGTAACCTTGATTGACCCTGATCTCCCTATTGCCGATTGGCCGGGCAATCCCTATTACTGGGACGCGACCCAAGCCGTGGCCGAGGCTTACGCTACCGGCCAGCCTGTCAACCTGGCCATCTATAGCTCCGACACCGCCCAGCACAGCAGCAGGTATCTGGTCTCATCTGAGACCGGCGACTGGAACGTAGAGGGGCGGCCTGCGCTAACGGTGGTCTGGGGACAAGAAGCGCCGCTAAAAAAGAGCGCCCAAACGGCTCCGGCTCCTCCAGATACATTACTGAGCCTGGGCGGCGCGATCACGTATACGTTGCGGGTCTTGGGTTCTGACCAAGCGCTGACCATGACGGACGTGCTGCCTGCAAGGATCAGCCATCCGCTTACCTACACGGCCAGTTACGGTTCCATAGCCTATGATACAGGCGCGCGCGAGTTGACCTGGACAGGAGCGCCTTCTGCAGGTCAGGTTGTCACAATTACCTACCCGGTCACGGTGACGCAAGGCGGCACGTATACGATTGTCAACACAGCGCATCTGGCTATGGCTGATGGGGGTACATCAACAGCAAGTTCTACCGTTATTGTTGAGCCGTGGCAGGCATTTTTACCGTCTGTTTTTAGACAAAGATGATTGTCACGAGAGATTCGCTATGAAGCATCGTTCCAAAATATTGCTGGCCGTCGTGTTGGGTTGCCTGGCCGTTTTACTATTGGCGGCAACAGTTCCCGCCTTCAAGTTCCAAGATCGCGTGCGTGGACGCTTGCAGCAAGCCGGGATATTGCCGCCAGCGTTGCCGCTTTACCAAGAGCCAATCGCGCCTGCGGATCGAATTACCGCCCGGCGGATAGTGGTAGCCACGCTTCACGATGCTCTTGCGCGTGGCGACTATGAGCAGGCAGCTACGCTCAACGCGACTCTCAGCCAGGAAGCGTTTCAACGCGCCTACCGCACGCTCAAGGCGTGGGAGACCGCGCGCGATCCCAATACCGGCCTGATTCCTCACGCTGTGTCACCTTTTTACAACGAGTGGGACAGCGAGGACGTCGCCGCCGACTTGTTCCCGCACCTGCTGATCGCCAGCATTTACCTCGATCCGGGCAACAGAGCGCTGTGGGAGCAAACCCTGGATAGCGAGCGCGAGATCTGCGGCAGGCCATCCCTTAAAAACGGTCATTCCGATGGCATCTTGTCCTGTCGTATAGAACTTGGCTCAGGAGCAGTGGTAGAAGAGGATTTGGATACCAGGATATTTGGCACCTCCGAGTACGTCAAAGACGGACTTTTGGCCGTTGCTGAACGGTTTGGGCCTGGCCCCTGGTTCGACCGTATGTCCGAAGGAGTAGACGCGATCCTCGATGCGGCCAGTGTCGAGACGCAAGCCGGCCCAATCCCTTCCAATGGCACGGAGGCCAACGGCGAACTCTTGCAGGTGCTCTCCCGCTTGTATTGGGCCACCGGAGACGAGCGCTATTTGCAAATGGCCGAGCGCATCGCCGAGGCTTACCTGTTCCAAGTATTTCCCACCAACCGGGGTCTGCCGGCGGATTATTGGGACTTTTATGCTCAGCGCCCCCTGTACGAGGACGAGCGCTTCCGCCCAGCCGCCGAAAGCGGCGTACAGGCGCAGCCTTTCCGCTTGGTGGACCACGGCGGTGAGATCATCCCTGGCTTGGCGGAACTTTACTTTGTGGAGCGAATGGAAAACCGCCCCCAGGCTGATCTCTACCAAGAACCCTTGCAGCAATTCCTTGATCGAGTTCTTGTAACTGGCCGCACGGATGATGGCCTGTGGTATAATAGCGTGGATGTTGGTACGCTGGAGCCATTTGACGACAATCTGGCCGACACGTGGGGCTATGTGCTCAATGGATACCAGACGTTCGATCTGGCCGAGGGCACAGATCGCTATGCCGCCGAGATTGAACGCGCGATGCGCGCGGCGGCGACCAAGCACTCTATCAACTGGGAAGGCAATTTTCAAGATGGCTATGCCGATGCCATCGAATCTATGCTCTACCTCTTGCCCTGGTTCGATATCCCAGAGTGTCACTACTGGGTGGATGATGAAATCGAGGTGCTGTTCCTCAAGCAACGGCCTGATGGTTTTGTGGAGGGTTGGTATCTGGACGGCAACTTTGTGCGCACTGCCTTGATGTACGCTCAGTACAAAACCCAGGGGCTTTATCTCGAGTCGTGGCAGGAGAACGTCCGTGTTGGCGCCGCCTTTGACCGTGACGAGGATATGCTCCACGTCTACCTTGCTGCCCAAGAGGATTGGCAAGGCGTGTTGCGTTTCGACACGCCGCGCCATCGAACCATCTGGAACCTGCCTCTTGAGTACCCACGTCTCAACGGCGCGCCTGAATGGTACGTCGTTGAACCGGAAAATATGTACCTGGTCACCAATCTTGACACCGGAGAAACATACTCTTATTCGGGATGGGAATTGGAGGAGGGTTTGCCCGTTACTCTCGGCGGCTCTCAGGATAACATACTGCGTCTGACTGTATCACAAAGGAATGGAGGGGAATAACGATGGAGGATAATAATTTGCATCACAAACCTGGATTCAAAAACAAGGCGGCAAAACCCGGCCCCTGGAAACTCGCTTACTGGATTATGGGAATCGGCTCTCTGATCTGGCTGCTGCTGCGCAGCGGAACCAAGCCTAAGCGGTTGACTTACCCCTGCCAGCGCGTCGCGGCGGTCAACAGCGTTGGCTTTTTGGCCTACCTGGCCGCGCTACTCGGTTCTGCCACTCTGCTTCACCGCCTCAAGGTAGCCTTTACGCCAGCCAGGTTGATCCTTTTCACCGTTGGCCTGTTGCTGACCGTCACCTTGCAAAGCAGCAT
>QMOE01000222.1 GCA_003648125.1 Chloroflexota bacterium | reverse complement strand
TCGACAAGGCCAATCCCAAGTTGGACGCCCGTATGCGGGACGGCAGCCGCCTGCACGCCATCATGGCCCCGTTGACGGTCAACGTGCCCATCGCGGTCACCATCCGTCGTCACCGGATCGTGGCGCGCACGCTGGAGGATTTGACTAAATTGGGCACCATCACGCCGCTGGCGGCCGAGTTCCTGCGCATAGCCGTCCAGGGCCGGTTGAACCTGGTCGTCGCGGGCGGCACAGCGAGCGGCAAGACGAACTTTTTGAACGCTATGAGCAATGCGGCCGCCGAGGGAGACAGATTCATCATCGTCGAGGATACGCCCGAACTCCAGGTGGACAAGGAGGACGTGGTGCAGCTCACCACCCGCGAGGGGGCCGAGGACGCGGAAGCCTACACGATGGCCGACCTGATCATCGAAGCGCTCCGCATGAGACCCGACCGCATCATCACGGGCGAGGCGCGCGGCCCGGAGGTGGTGGACGTCTTGATGGCGGCCAACACTGGCCACGACGGGCAGATGTTGACCGTCCACGCCAACCTCGCCCCTTACCCCGCCCTTCATTTCCCACCACGGATCGCGTGATGGATCGGCCTCAAGTTTCACGTATGCATTGACTGCCACATAAGGACCGGCCGCCCCGTAAATCAAAAGCTCAAATTGAGGTCGCACAAATACACTCGCCTCACAACTGGTGGACAATGTAAGCAGGTCATAGGTAGGATTTCCGAACGATTCATTGATAGAAGTAAAGCTCCCGTTGGCATACTCAAGCCCAGTTATCACGGTGACATCCTGGGTCACGCTGGTGGTCAGGTCAGCCGAGACTTTTCCATTCACACCAACGTAGAAGGTCATTTTTGGGGTGACCCAGATCGGGAACGAGCCAAGCATGATAGGAAACGGCTTGAATGTAATGTGACCAATTTCCACCTTTTCGTCGAGACCCACATGAGCGACCTCGGTCTTTAATCCAAGCTTTCCGGTTAACTCGGTTGTGTTTGTAAAGGCGAAGCGTTGTAATTCAAAACGCTTTACTACCAAGTCAAAATCAAAACTGGGGTCAACGTTTATGCTGCCGGTGGCCGTTACCCCCTCCTCCAACTCTTTGTTGATGACCAGATTGAAACCATCCCGCGCCGGAGAGCAATCCACTTTTGCGATACTTGTCCCCTGGCTCAATTCCATATCGCGAATCTCGGCATCTTTCAGGAGGATTGTATCATGCACCTCCCCTTGTTCGATGGCTTCATCGAGGGTAGCCAGGACAGTCCGAATCTCAACCTGACCGTCGCTTCTGGTAATCTCGATCACTTTGCGAAGGAGGCCATCGCGCGCCCACCCGCTTGGTTCAAACGCCAGAACGTCATCTTCTTCGAGCGGCTTTTGGTCTAGGACGTCTTCTGAGAAGATAATGACCTCGCCATCGTCAGAGACATCTATAAGAAACTCGTTCAACGCATCTTTGTCAAACAGCCTGGTGGATTCTGGAATGATTGTCTCCAACTCTGGCTCGGTAAGTTCCTCGGTCGGAGGCTCCTCAACCACGGGCGCCTCCGTCACAGTGTCTGGTGCACAGGCAGACAGGAATAACGGCAGCGCTAACAAAACCGCTAGTGCGATTCGCCCCAACGATCCAAGACGGTTCTTCATAGCATTCTCCTCATTACATCAGGTTACCAGGGTCAACCTGAATCGTCTGTCCCCTCTCGGTTCTAACTTGAGTTTGGGAGGGCTACCTTTGGGCCACGGAGCGAGTTCGTGGTCGAGGAGCCATTTACCTATGGCAGCGCTTTTGAGTTCGGTGCAGCGCCGCCAAAACGAGGGAGCCAGGTTTACTGTGATGGTTCTGGCCCCCTCAAGTTCAACGACTACAGAAGGCCACTCAGGACGGAAGTGCGCGTCCCTCTCTCGGCGCGATAGGCGAATGCCATACCCGCCGCCGGTTGTGTAGTTGGGTGAGCCGTTGCTCCAAGCAGTTACTATCATTGCGCTTTCCTCGTTTGTTCTCTGCTGGCAGTTCTCGGGAGATCACAACTGACGGGAAGAATGGTTTACTTCTCCTCAAACCCATGGTGCTCGAACTTGAGCGTGCGACTGTTTTCGCTGATGGTGCGGACCGTGCCTTCGTCAAAGCCCTCTGGACGCTGGGCGTCGATCTCCAGGGTGATCTCGACCTCGCAGCCGACCTGACTGGTGAGCCGCTCGACGACTTCCTCGACGATCAATCCCATATCTTTGTTCACCCGCTGTGGGTCTATCTTGACCCGGCCATAGTAGCGCGAAAGGACTTTTTTGGCAGGCTCAGGTTCGTCGGTTGCCTTGCCAACGCCGGGACGGTCTGTTGGGATGGCGGATGGCGGGGTGATCTTGACTTCTGGCGGCTCGACGATGTGGTCTGGATGGATCAGGATGCTGGTATCGTCAAAGTAGATGCTGCCCAGGCGGCGAAAGATCAGGCCGGTGTGATGACCTTGCTCGCTCTTGCCGGTGGCGTAGGCAAAGGGAGCGTCCAGGCGGCCAACGCCGTCCTTGACGGCCTTTACCAGCACCTCGCGGTCGAACAGGCGCGGGAGGTAGCAGTACTGGGCCAGGTATTCCCAGAGTTGCTTCAAGCCGATCTCCCAGCCGCGCTCGTCGCTCCAGATGTAGCGGTCCAGTTCCATCCGTAGGATGTCGGGCGACCACTCGTAGATCAGGAGGCCGTCGTTGCGCAGTTTGCGGGCGGCGCGGTCGTAAAAGTTGTCGTCGCCGCTGATGCGGCTGGCCTGCAGCTCGATAGCGCCCAACGGGTCGGGCTGGACGGGGACCAGGAGCCAACTGTACGTGGCGCGCAGGCGCAGGTCCACAGTCTCGTCGGCCTTTTGCAGGCTGGTGGAGACCTGCCGGCGCTGCTGGGCATCGAGGTTCAGTTCCTCCCGCTCGTCGTGAATCGAATGCCAGGCCATAAAGTCGCGGACGGCGAGCCTGAGCGCGTCGGCGTCGTTCTCGTCGGGGGCAATGAACATCAGCATATTCTTGTACAAGCGCTGGGCATTGCCCCGGCTCTCCAGGAACCGGCGGGCCTCCTGCATCGCAGGGCTGGTGCCGTTGGTGCGTTTGTGGGTGAACTCGGGATGGAGGACGACGACCCTGGCGCGCGCTTCGTCAACGACGTCAGAGGTTTCGGGAGGAGAGACGTGAAAGGCAGCAAAATCCCGGTTCTTGCGGCCTACAGGCTGCTTGGAGACGGCCCGCAGCCGCGCCGTGATTTCGGCGTCCACTTCTGCCTGGGGAAAGCCCTGGGCACGGTCGCGGGCGAGCTTGTTGACGGTAGGGCGAGTGTCGTACCAGTAGCGGGTGCCGTCGGTGTAGAGGTAGGTGAGCTGTCCGCTCATCCGCCGCAGGGCATCACCAAAGACGGCGGCTGGCTCGCCCGGCTGAGCGCATCCCAGGCGGATGCGAATCTCCTCCAGGCCGCGCACCTGCTGCCCGGCGACGGAGGGGGCGCTGCCGATAAAGGTCGTGCGGGCCACGCGCCGGCAGGCATTGTAGCGCCCCAGAGCGGGGACGTCCCCGTCAATGGCAAAGGGACGGGAGGCGGGACCGTCTATGTCGGTGTCGAACACGGCATCCCAGGTGTCCGGTAGATAACGTAATATCTCATTGCGCACTGGGGTTGTATCGAGAGGAATCGTGCCCGGCATGATGAGCAAGGATTGGTCGCCGCGCGTCCAGAGTTGATGGATGACGGCCGCCATCAGGCGCAGGACGCCACGGGTGCGCTGGAAGCGCTCCAGCGTTGACCAGTCCTGGTAAAGCCGGTCGAATAGCTCCGGGTGGATGGGATAGGCGGCCCGCATGCGGTCCAGGTAGTCGCGCTCAGGGACGCCGGAGGGGAACTCGCCAGAGGCGTTGCGGTACATGTCGCCAAAAGCGTTGATCACGGCGTCGCGGGCGGCATAGTCCACATCCGTGGCAAAGAGACGGCGGCGCACGATCTCAAAGCTCTCGGTGGCGGTGATCGGCTTCCAGACCGACTCGATACGTCCGACGATGTGGGAGAGTGTCTCTAACACGACACGACCTGCCTCGCCGCCGATCTCGATATCCGACTCGGGCACCGAGATCAGCAGTATGGATTCATCCGAGCGTTTGACGGCCTCGGTGAGCGATTGCATAAAGGTCATGATTGATTCAAAGGAACCGGCGGGCAGCCCGTCTACGCCATAGATGTTGCGGGCGTAGGCGACCAACTCGTCAATAATGATCAGGCAAGGGCCGAACTGGAACAGCAGATCGCTGAGCGTATTTGAGCCAGGGCTGACGCCTTTCAGATCGGCCTGCTCAACGATCTTGTAGCCCTCGAATCCGCCCAGTTGATAGGCCATCTCGCCCCACAGGGTGTGGACGGTGGCATCGGGGTACTCACGCGGCTTGGAGGGGTCGAGGGCGGTGCCGACCAGCGCGGCGACGTTGGCTTCGGGCAGGTCACTATCTCCAATCTGTTCCGCGATGCGCTCACCGCCGGGAAAGTCGCTCAGCTTGATTTGTCCGCTGGACAGGTGGTAGAGGGCCAGCATACTGTGGGTCTTGCCGCCGCCAAAGGCGGTCTGGAGTTGGACGACCGGGTCGCCACCGTGGGCGGTCAGGCGCTTGACGCCGGTCACCAGCAGGCCCAGCAATCCCTCGGTGAGGTAGGTGCGGCGGAAGAATTCGAGGGGGTCTCGATATTCCGACTCGGCGGTCCCGGCCATTACCTGCGCCAGGTCGGCGGCGAACTCGGCCTGAATGTAACGCCCGCTGGCGACGTCTGGGTGGGGCTGGACGACATCGCGCCAGGGCTTGAGACCGGCCAGGGTGGTGGTCTCGACCGGTTGGGTGATGGTCTCCTTCTTGGCTTTTTCGGCCTCGGCCTCGAAGCGCAGGCGCAATAGCTCCCGGGCGATGTCGCCGACGTAGGCGGCTTGCTCGGGGGCGGTGACCATGTTGAGCAGGCGGGCGGCGGTATCGGCGATGCGGTAGGCCTCGTCGTTGCTAAAGCTGCCCTGGTGAGCCCAGGCGTTGCGGGCGCCGATCATTTCGCTGACGTAGGAGCGGGCGGTGTGGCCCAGTTTGTCCTGAAAGACGTCGTTCCAGCGCCGCCACATCAGGTGCAGGCAGCCGTGCGTATCGAGGGCGGCCCGCAATACCTGGTCGTCCGACAATG
>QMOE01000221.1 GCA_003648125.1 Chloroflexota bacterium | reverse complement strand
TCGCCGCCCGCCAGCACCCGCCCCGCCAGCGCGATTTGCCAAAAGAAGGCGATCACCAGCGCCCAGAGAAAAAAGATAGCCAGGAGATCGCGGATTAGATCGTTTAGCGATCTCCCCCAATATCTGCCTGCGTCTTTGGGTGATTGGGTCATTGGTCTTCCAACGCTTGAATGTGGTAGACGGTGAACGAGCGGGTACCGTCGCGGCGAGTTGTGGTCAGCACCGACTCCAGCCCATAACCTGCTCCGGCCAATGCCGACTTTACCCGGGCGGATTGCTCCCAAGACGGGAACGTGATATAGCGCGGATCTCCCGCACCGAAAGCCTGCACATCCCGCGCCAGCCACGCCGGGGTCGGCCAATAGGCCAGGCAGACAGGCCCGCCGAACAGGTAATACGCATATTGCCAGCCCAGCCAATGCTGATAGACTACCGCGCCTGCGGGCAGCTCGCGTAGAAAGGCGGCTACTTTTTCAATGCCGTCGTAAGCGCCGTGGTCGCCGCCGACGGGGTAGCGGCTGTGGGAAGCGTTCCATGCGGGAAGGGCCAGGGAAACGAGCAGTGAACAATGAACAATAAACAATGGCAGATTGCGAGTTGTGGAGCGGATGTAGGAGGCGAGGAGAACCAGAACGCGGGCCAGGAGGATAGCCAGCACGGGCACTAACGACAACAGGTAGCGGTCCCAGACGGGGAAGGCCAGGAGCCAATGGAGAAAAAGATAGGTGAGCAAGAAAAATATGAGGAATAGGTCTACGAGTGATTCTCTCGTATAGCAGCCCAGGTTAGAGAGCGGAGACTTTATGTTTGGGATTTGGATACTGTTCCATATCAGCAAAGGCAGCCCCAATAACAACGCGCCATTGACGACTGGCGAGACAAAGATGTAACGCATCAGCCCAGCCCACCCACGCAGCCGTGCCCACAATTCTTGCGGCCAGATGAGCCGCAGCCCTCCGTAGCCGGTGACGCCCATACGCCAGAAACTCTCCGCTCCCTGGGCCACCCGCATCGCGTCCCAGGCAAATACCAGTAAAATGACCAGTGACCAATGACCAATGATCAGTGGGATGGCCCTGGGCTTTATTTTTGGATTCGAGATTTGGACTAGTGCAACCAACGGCAACCAGACCAGGCCCGTTTGTTTCGTCGCCAAAGCCAGCCCTGCCAGCAACCCAGCCCGCGCTGGTCGGCCACGGGCCGCCGCGACACAGGCTGCCAGGCCCATTACCACCATCAATGGATCGGTGAAGGCGGTAGCGGAGAAGAGGATGGCAAACGGCGAAAGGGCCACGCTTGCCGCTGCTGCCATCGCCCCCCCCCGGTCGCGGTAGAGGGAATGAGCCAGCGCAGCGACCAGCGGCACAGTCAGCACGCCCGCCGCCAAGCCGGGCAATCGCACTGTGAACTCGTGGTTGCCCAAGAGCGCCTGCGCTCCCGCTATCAGATAAGGCAATAACGGCGGCTTGTAGACCGGTGCCGCCACCAGCCACGGGTCCTGCCCCGGCCCAATCAAAAGTCCCCAGTAACCGTATAACGCCTCGTCGGGGTGGAAGCGATTATCCAGCAGCGGGGGTAGCCGCAAGGCCCACGCCAGCAGCAGGAATACCACCATCGCCCAGCGTGCTCTGCCCCAACGTCGAACCATCACTGTGTGAAGCGGTACTTGAGCAACGTCCACAGCACGGTCAGCCCATCACGCCAACTAATTTTCTTTCCCTCTTCAAACTCCCGCCCGGAGTAAGAGATAGGCACCTCGTAGATGCGATAGCCATGCTTGAGAATCTGCGCCGTGATCTCGGGGTCAAAGCCCCAGCCGGGCGCTTTCAGGTCGAGTTGTTCCGCTACCTCCCGCGTAAAGACCTTGTAGCAAGTCTCCATATCGCTGAGAATAGTATCGTACAGCACATTGGTCACCAGGGTGAGGAAACGATTGCCGAGCATGTGCCAAAAGAACATGGCCTTGGTCGGCCCGCCACGGAAGCGGGAGCCGTAGACTACTTGGGAGTGGGCCTCGACGATAGGCTGCAAGAGCGCTGGATATTCGCGGGGATCATATTCCAGATCGGCGTCTTGGATTAGCATCACGTCGCCGCTGGCGTGCCGCAGCCCGGTGCGCACTGCCGCCCCCTTGCCCTGGTTCCGCTCGTGGATGATTACGACTATGTCCGGTTCGTCCTCCAGCGTGCGCAGGTACTCTTGCGTGCCGTCCGTCGAGCCATCGTCAACCAATACGATTTCTCGCTCGAACCTGACGAGTGTGCCATTTTCTGCACTATAACCTGCTGGCACTGCCAGGGCTACCGCCCGCACGCGCCGCAAAATTTCCGTGATGGTCCCAATCTCGTTGTAGACCGGTATGATGATCGAAAGTCTCATCGTGGCCTCCTCAGCCGACGGGCGCATTATAGCCGAGGGCAGCACGAGAGGCAAGCCGCGACATCGGGCAAACATGCACAGAATTCCCCTTTGCGCTCCCTAAAAATCGTGCTATACTCAGCGTGTCACGTAAAAGCGTAACTGGTAAAACTGGCGCATCTTTCACATCTTTGGTATACTGAGGCACCAGATGAAAAACGAGTTGGAGCAACCGGCGTGGATCGAGACGTGGGGACGGCGCATTGAGGCGCTGAACCTCTCGCCGTTGGCGCTTTTGCTCATCGAGATCGTCCGCCCATTCGGGTTTCTGGGCAGTCAGGCGCTTGTTTTGGCGCAGCCGCTGTTGGCAGGTGTGGCAGACGACGCCAGGTTCAGACAAGTCATGGCCCTACTGGACGACCCAGAGACGCTAAGGCGGTTGGAAATATGCCTGGAGGGGGAGGAGGCTAGAGCTTGAACACTCACGCATGGGCAACCATCTCTCTGGCTATCAGCGGCCTGGTACTAGGCCTGGTGGTGGTGGCGCAATGGCTCATGCGCAAGCGTGGGAAGGCGCTTCCGGCCATCCGCCCGCTACCTGCTTTCCAGAACCTGCAAAATGAGGTCAAGCAGGCTGCTGAGAGCGGAAAAACTATCCACATCGCGCTTGGTAGCGGCGGGCTGAGCGGCGAGAATGCGGTCACGTCGCTGGCCGGGCTACAGGTTGTGGAGGCGCTGGCCGATGCTGCCGTAGCCTATGACGTTCCACCTATCATCACCGTAGGCCATCCCACGTTACTTCCTCTGGCCCAAGACGCTATGCGCCGGGCATACGAACAGCGCGGCCTGGCCGAATCATACAAACCCAGCATGGTGCGCTTTGTCGCGCCTACGCCGATGGGATACGCGGCCGGGGCCGCAAACCAAGTCGCAGCAGGGGGTGTGATGTCTAACGTGATGATCGGCCATTTTGGTCCCCAAGTCTCATTGATCGCCGACGCAGGAGCACGGCTCGGTTTGCCTCAGTCTGCCGCCGCTGCTTCCCCCGGTGCTATCGGCGCGTTGTACCCCGTCACCAATCGCCTGGCTGTAGGCGAAGAGTTGTACGCCGCCGGTGCTCAGATGACTGGGGAACATCGCTACCTGGCCAGCCTGACAGCTCAAGACATCCTGCGTCTAATTTTAGCGCTAGTGATACTGGTGCTGGCAGTGATGCAAAGTTAGAAACATGATGGCCCAAATACGCAACTTGATCAGCATGCTAGTCAAAAAGTGGGGTCCAATTTTCATCGCGACCATCACGGGCTTGTTCGTGCTGATCGGATATCTATTCCCGAATCCCTTTTTGGTTGATTATCAAGGGCGCCCGACCGAATTGCGCGACGTTCTGGTTGGGTGGGCAGTGATCGTGGCGGCCTTTGTTTTTGTTCTGGGAGTATTCAACATCGCGCGCGTCCATGGCGGACGGGTGCTGCGTCGGAGACGGGGGTGGTTTTACAGCCTGGTACTCTTGTGCGCCATGCTGCTAGGCTCAATTCCTTCTCTCCTGGGGATTTCGACACGCTTGGGCGGAGACGTCCCCATACAAGAGACGCTCAACTATTTGATATTCGATTGCGTGATCGGGCCGCTAGGGGCATCGCTGGCTGCATTGGTGGCCTTTACGTTGGCCCTGGCAGCGTTTCGATTGTTGCGCGCGCGGCGTGGCTGGGGAGATGTCATCCTGGGTTGGTTTTTCGTTCTGATTGTGGCCGGGGTGCTACTGACCAGCACTCCACTCGTAGGGCTGGATTGGCTGCCGCTGGCCCTCATCCGGCACGAAGCCGTCAATGTAATGGGGATGGCCGGGATGCGCGGTTTGCTACTAGGGGTTGTGTTGGGCACGGTGATTACCGCTTTGCGGATTCTCAGCGGCGGTGACCGGCCTCATAGCGAGTTCTGAGTAATGGTGTTATGATTCACTGTCCAAAATGCGGGGCGGTAAACCAAAGAGGAAGCCGCTTTTGCAACGAGTGTGGCGAGCCATTGCCGATGCGCACCGCGTTGCGCTGCCCAATGTGCGGTGCTATGAACCCCGTCGCCAACCTTTATTGTGACAAGTGTAACGCTCGCCTGGTCCCGATGGCGCCCCCTGCGCCCCAGGCGGAAGAGCACAAACCGGCTCCGCTCAAGGGGTTCTCTCTGCCTACCATCCCGCTGGGAGGAGAAGAGGAACAGCCAGCCCCAGAGGCTCAAACAGCAGAGGGAGAGGAAAGCTGGCTATCACGACTTCGGGCCTCGGCGGTAGAGGAACCTGGTGAGATTGAGCCGCCGGCCCAACCTCTTGAGATCAGTGAGGAAAGCACACAAGATTGGCTGTCGCAACTCCGTGCCTCGGCGGTAGACGAGACGCAAGAACTTGAGCCAGTGGCCGAATCCGGTGAGATGGTTGAGATACCCGACTGGCTGCGGGATATGGGGCCGGTCGGCGAGGAGGGCAAACCAACAACACCCTCAGCCGAACCCCCGGCCGAGGTTCCAGACTGGCTCCAAGAGGCCGCGCCGGGCGTGGCGGAAGAAGCGCCGTCGCCGGTCGAGCCTGTGCCTGCCCCGGTCGAGGTTCCCGACTGGCTCCAAGAGGCCGTGCCGAGCGTGGCGGAAGAAGCGCCGCCGCCGGTCGAGCCTGTGCCCGCCCCGGTCGAGGTTCCCGACTGGCTCCAAGAGGCCGCGCCGAGTGTGCTGGAAGAAGCGCCGTCGCGGGTTGAGCCTGTGCCCGCCCCGGCCGAGGTTCCCGATTGGCTCCAAGAGGCCGCGCCGGGCGTGGCGGAAGAAGCGCCGTCGCCGG
>QMOE01000220.1 GCA_003648125.1 Chloroflexota bacterium | reverse complement strand
TGACATAGACCTGGCCTGCCTGATCTATACCTCCGGCAGCACCGGCGAGCCGAAGGGGGTCATGTCCACCCACGCCAACATGGCTTTCGCCGCTTCGTCCATCATCCAATACCTGGAAAACGTGCCGGAAGACATCATCATCAACGTCCTGCCTCTCTCGTTCGACTATGGCCTCTATCAACTGCTGATGGCCTTCAAGTTCGGCGGCACGCTGGTGCTGGAACGATCATTCACCTACCCGGCGGCGGTGCTGAAACGGATCGAGCAAGAGCGGGTGACAGGGCTGCCCGGCGTGCCGACCCTCTTTGCCGTGCTGCTTCAGATGGACTTGACCAAGTTCGACCTCTCATCCCTGCGCTACCTGACTAACACTGCCGCCGCTCTGCCGGTGGAACACATCCAACGGCTGCGGGACGCCTTTCCCTGGGCCCGCCTCTACTCGATGTACGGACTCACCGAGTGCAAGCGCACCCTTTATCTGCCGCCGGAGGAACTGGAGCGCCGGCCCGGGTCGGTCGGCATCGCCATTCCCGGCACCGAGGTTTGGATAGAGGACGAGAACGGCAATCAGCTGGAGCCAGGGGAGGTGGGCGAACTGGTAGTACGCGGCTCACACGTGATGCAAGGGTACTGGAACAATCCAAAAGCGACCGCCGAGGGGTATCATCCCGGACGGTATCCAGCGGAGCGATTGCTCTACACCGGCGATCTGTTCAAGATGGACGAGGAGGGATTTCTCTACTTTGTCGCCCGTAAAGACGACATCATTAAAAGCCGGGGCGAAAAGGTCGCTCCCAAGGAGGTGGAAGGCGCGCTCTATCGCTTGCCGGGAATTGTGGAAGCCGCCGTCATCGGCGTGCCGGACGAACTGTTGGGTGAGGCGGTCAAGGCATTCGTCGTCTGCGGGGAGGGTCATCAACTCACCGAGAAAGATGTCCTCCGCCACTGCGCCCAACACCTGGAAGATTTTATGATGCCCAAGTATGTCGAGTTCCGCGACTCGTTGCCCAAGACCTCGTCTGGGAAAATCCAGGCAGCGGCCCTCAAGAACTGATATGTGTGGCATTATCGGTACGCTGGATTGGAGCGGGGAGCGCCCGCCCGACGTTGATCTCCTAAAGCGGATGTTGGGCATCATCCGCCACCGTGGGCCGGACGAGTTCGGCTTGTACGTGGATCGGAGGGCGGGCATCGGCTGCGCCCGCCTCAGCATCGTGGACTTGAGCACCGGTCAGCAGCCCATCCCCAACGAGGACAAGTCGCTGTGGATCGTCTTTAACGGCGAGATCTACAATCACCCGGAACTGCGGGCCGATCTGGAGCGGGCCGGGCACCGCTTCACCACCCGCTCCGATACCGAGGTCATCTTGCACCTCTACGAGGATCTGGGGCCGGCGTGCCTCCAGCGGCTCAACGGCCAGTTCGCCATCGCCATCTGGGACACACGCAAAGGGGAATTATTCCTGGCCCGCGACCGGATGGGCATCCGTCCGCTGTTCTACACACTCCTCCCGCAGGGGTTAGTCTTTGGCTCCGAGATCAAGGCGTTACTGTTAGACCCCCGCGTGGAGGCGCGGCTCGACTCTCGCGCCCTGGCTCAGACGTTCACATTCTGGGCGCCATTGTCGCCACGCACCATCTTCCAAGACATCCTGGCCCTCCCGCCGGGCCACTATATGCAGGTGTGCGACGGCTTCCGCACCACCTCCCGCTACTGGGGGCTGACGTTCCCAGAGGCAGGAAGTGAGATGCAGATTTCGGAAAAAGATGCGGCGGAGCAATTGCGCGATCTGCTCTCCGATGCCACGCGGCTGCGGCTACGGGCGGACGTTCAAGTAGGTAGCTACCTCAGCGGTGGGATAGATTCCACCTACATCGCCGCTCTCATCCGTCAGCACACCCCTGAGGCTTTGTGTACCTTTTCCATCGCCTTTGAGGAAGCCGCCTTCGACGAACGCTCCTATCAAGAAATCGCCACCGCCTTTTTGGACACCGACCATCGCCGCACCGAGTGCGCCAACGACGCCGTCGGACAGATCTTTCCAGAGGTGATCTGGCACACTGAGGCCCCCCTGCTGCGCACCTCCCCCGCCCCGATGTATCTGCTCTCCCGGCTGGTCCACGAAAACCACATCAAGGTCGTCCTGACCGGGGAAGGAGCGGACGAGTGCCTGGGCGGGTACAACATCTTTAAGGAGGACAAGGTGCGTCGCTTTTGGGCGCGCCAGCCAGAGTCCGCCTGGCGGCCCTTGCTTTTGCAAAGGCTCTATCCTTACATCTCTGACCTTTCGCGCGGCGGCGACTATCTGACCGCCTTCTTCCGCCAGGGCCTAACGAAGGTAGACGAGTTGGGCTACTCCCACCAAATCCGCTGGCGCAATACCGCCCGTCTGCAGCGATTGTTCTCCGCCGGGCTGAAGAAATCCTTAGAGGGATACAATCCAGCAGAAGAGTTCCTGTCCTCACTGAACAGCGCGCTATCCGGCTGGGGAACGCTGGCCCAAGCCCAATACATCGAGGTCGCCACCTTTATGTCGCCCTACCTCCTCTCCTCCCAGGGAGATCGGATGATGGCGGCCAACTCGGTGGAAGGGCGCTTTCCTTTCTTGGATCATCGGGTGGTAGAGTTCTGCAACCGTCTCCCGGCCCGCTTCAAGATTCGGGGACTGGAAGAGAAACACGTTCTCAAAAAGAGCGCCCAGGGGCTTTTGCCCCCCCAAATCTGGCAGCGGCGCAAGCAACCCTACCGCGCCCCCATCCACTCGGCTTTTTTCGGCCACCCCAACGGCGGGTATGGAAACCCACCCTACGTGAGGGAATTGCTCTCGCCGGAGGCAGTTCGGGCAAGCGACATATTCAACCCTGGCGCTGTGTCCCGGCTGGCGCACAAGTGCCAAACTGGAGCGCGGGTCAGCGAGGGGAATGACATGGCGCTGGTGGGAATTCTCTCCACCCAGCTCGTCCAGCATCTGTTTATAGATAACTTTCCGCCCCGGCCCGTGGAAGCGGCTCACCCCGTTCGCGTCTGTCGGGGGAAGGAGTAAAAATTGTGAAACGTTGTACCCGTTGCATCCTGCCGGAGACCTTTCCCGGCATCAAGTTTGACAAAGATGGAGTCTGCCAGTACTGCCGGCGGGCGCCAGGCCCAGAACGGCAGGCAGCGCAGAGGGCCAGCCTGCGCGCGCGATTCGAGAAACTCGTCTCCCAGGTGCGCGATCGGTCGGGGTACCACTGTCTGATGAGCTGGAGCGGAGGAAAGGACAGTACTTATACCCTCTGGTTGCTCAAGAAGCAATACGACCTGCGCGTTCTAGCCTTCACCTTCGACAATAGCTTTGTGTCTGCGGCCGCCCTCAAGAACATGCAAGCGGTAGCCGAAAACCTGCAAGTGGACCACATCATCGTGAAACCCCGCTTCGACCTTATGAAGCAGGTATTTCTGGCCTCCACGCAGCCAGGAATGTACCCGCCGCGAGCACTGGAGCGAGCCAGTGGTATCTGCAACACCTGCATGGCCCTGGCGAAGGGAATCGGCCTGCGGATGGCCTTGGAAAGGAATATCCCCTTGCTGGCCTACGGCTGGTCACCAGGCCAGATTCCACTGGCCTCTGCCATCTTTCGCACCAACCATCAAATGCTGCGAGCTATGATTAAAACAGCGATGATACCCCTGAAAAAAGTGGCCGGCGACCAAGTGTCCGTCTACTTCCCCGAAGCTCAACATCTGGAGGACGCTCAAGAATGTCCCTACAATGTCTCTCCGCTGGCCTTCCTGGACTATGACGAGGAGACCGCCGTACACCACATCGAGGAACTGGCATGGGAGCGGCCACAGGACACCGATCCCAACTCCACCAACTGCCTGCTCAACAGTTTCGCGAACATGGCTCACCTGGAGCAAATGGGATACCACCCCTACGTAATGGAGCTGGCGGGCCTGGTGCGGGAGGGATATATGAGCCGCAAGGAAGCCCTGAGCCGATTGAAAGTCGCAGCCGCGCCAGAGATAGTGAGGGCGGTGGAAGTCAAACTTGGCCTGCCCCCCTCGCACGGGAGGAATATGAAAGAGTGAGACTCCTCTACATCACCCCTTACGTCCCTTCCCGCATCCGCACCCGGCCCTATAACCTGATTCGGACGCTAATCGGGCTAGGCCACCGAATCACTCTACTAACGGCGACGGACACATCACCGGAGGAACAGGAACAAGCCGATAAACTGAGAGAATGGGGAATGCGGGTGGAAACCTTCCCGGTCTCTCTGGCGCGTTCCCTATCCAACTGCCTGCGAGCGCTGCCTACCCGCGAACCGCTGCCGGCGGTCTACTCCTACCACACTGAGATGGAGCGGCGGTTGAGAGAGCTAACGCGGTCTGGGTCGTTCGACGTCGTACACATTGAGCACCTGCGGGCAGCGCAGCTGGTGCGAGCGGTCGGCCACACGCCGATGGTGTACGACTCGGTGGACTGCATTTCCCTGTTGTTCGAACAGGCGGCGCAGAGCGGAGCTCAATTGCGCTCCCGCCTGATGACGGCGGTTGACCTGGCCCGCACCCGTCGCTACGAGGCCCGCCTGCTGACGCTATACGATCAGGTGGTGATCACCTCGCGGCGGGACAAGGAGGCGCTGGAGGAATTAGCACACCGCTATCTGTCCCCGGATGCGCAGCTTGCCCCCATCACAGTAGTGACCAACGGCGTAGACCTGGAATACTTTCGCCCCCCAGAAACCAGGTTTTTTCCGAAAAACCTGGTTTCTCCCCCCACCATCGTTTTCACCGGCAAGATGAGCTACCACGCCAACGTCGCCGCCGTGCTGTATTTTGTGCAGGAGGTGCTGCCCCACATCTGGGCGCAGGACCCCGATGTACGGTTCCAGATCGTGGGCCAGGCCCCGCCGGAAACAGTGCGTCAACTGGCGGCGGACGAGCGCATCCAGGTCACCGGCACCGTGGACGACCTGCGGCCCTACCTGGCCCAGGCGAGCGTAGCGGTGTGCCCGGCCCTCTACGCAGTGGGGATTCAGAACAAGGTGTTAGAGGCAATGGCGATGGGCACGCCGGTCGTCAGCACGCCTGCCGGCTGCGCCGCCATCACAACAGCAAAGGATCAAGGTATCCTGATAGCACAGGACGAAGAACTTGCGGCAGCCGTCTTACAGGTTCTCTCGGACCCTGCTCTGGCGGAG
>QMOE01000219.1 GCA_003648125.1 Chloroflexota bacterium | reverse complement strand
CTGCGAAAACGGAGATTCCTCGACTCAACTCCGCTGCGCTCCGTTTCGCTCGGAATGACGGATGTTGAGAGAGAGCTATTAGCACATAATTCACTACTATGTCCTAAATCAGAGGAGATAAACTAATGCGAGGGTGCCCGGCACTTTTGTACCGATTTTAATGAAAATGGCATTTGATTGCCATCGAAGGAGCCATTTTCGAGGGTAATCCAAGTGCCGGGCACCTGAGCAGTTACAATCAGAGGAGATGTTACCATGCGTGTACCCTTGTCCTGGCTCAAAGATCACGTCAACATCACCATCCCCATCCCCGAACTGGCCGAGCGGCTGACGCTGGCCGGGCTGGAGGTGGAGAGCGTCGCATACGTCGGCCTGCCGGGGGCCGAGTTGCCCTGGGACCCGGAAAAGATCGTCGTGGGCGAGCTTCGCGCCGTGCGTCCTCATCCCAACGCCGACCGGCTGGTTCTGGCCGAGGTCGAGTACGGCGGGCCCGAGCCGGAGATCGTCGTTACCGGCGCGCCCAGCCTGCTGGACATGCGCGGCCAAGACGACCTGCATCTCAAAGTTGCCTTTGCGCTGGAAGGGGCGCGCCTCTACGACGGTCACGCCGAGGGGCGAAAGCTGATCAAACTGAAAAAGAGCAAAATTCGCGGCGTCCCCTCGCGCGCCATGGTCTGCTCGGAGAAGGAACTGGGCCTCTCCGACGAGCAGGTGGACATCATCTACCTGCCCGCCGACGCTCCGGTGGGCGCGCCGCTGGCCGATTATATGGGCGACGCGGTGCTCGAGTTCGACATCAAGGGGCCGTTCGGCCACCTGCAATCCGTCTTTGGCGTCGCCCGCGAAGTGGCCGCGCTGCTCGACACGCCGCTCAAGCGGGACGCGATCGAGGTGTTGGAGCGACACCCGGCGGAGCTGACTCCTACGCCGGATTTCCTGACCCTTGAAATTCCCGACCCCGACCTATGCCCACGCTACTCGGCGTTCCTCATACAGGGCGTCAAAATTGGACAGTCCCCCTTTTGGATGCAGCAACGGCTGCTCCGCGCCGGGATGCGGCCCATCAACAATATCGTAGATATTACCAACTATGTGATGCTGGAACTGGGGCAGCCTCTGCACGCCTTCGATTACCACGTCCTGCGCGCCGGACCTGCCCTGAGCGATGCCGAAGGGCCGGGTGAGGAGCGACCGGTCATCATCGTGCGCCGCGCCAAACCCGGCGAGCAGATGAAAACGCTCGACGGCGAACTGCGCACGTTCGACGACGAGATGCTGCTCATCACCGATGGCGGCGGGCCGGTGGCCGTGGCCGGCGTGATGGGCGGCCTCGATAGTGAGGTCACAGAGGCAACGAGCGACATTCTCCTGGAATCGGCCAACTTTGATTTTCTCAACATTCGTCGCACCTCCCGCCTGCTGGGACTGACGAGTGAGGCCAGTCAGCGATTCGGGCGGCGCGTGGACCCGGAACTGACGGTAAAAGCGGCTGCCCGCGCGGCTTATCTGATGGCGGAACTGGGCGGCGGCAGCGTTGTCCCGGTCATCGGCGACCTGTACCCCGGCCAAAAACCGCAGCGGGTGATCGAGTTTGACCCCGCCTACGCCAACCGCATTCTGGGACTCGAGATCCAGACCGAAGAAATGGTGCGCATCCTCACATCACTAGAGTTTCAGGTTGAACAAACCCCCAACCTCCAGGTCACTCCTCCCTCCTACCGTCTGGACGTCACGCGGCCCATAGACCTGGTGGAAGAGATAGGCCGCATCTGGGGCTATGATCGCTTCCCCATGACGCTGATGCGGGACGAACTGCCCCCTCAGCGAGCCAACCCCCGCCTGGAAGGAACAGAGCGCGTGCGCGACATTCTGACCGGCTGCGGGCTGGACGAGGTCATCACCTACTCGATGGTGGATATTGAGGACGAGAGAAATCTGTGGGCCAGCGGGACGGCCACAGAGAGCCGCCGCTATCTGCGCGTGCGCAATCCTCTCTCTGCCGAGCGGGCTTACCTGCGGCAGAGCCTGCTCCCTTCCCTGCTTCACACCACCCGCGAGAATTTGCGTTTTCTCGATAGAGTGGCTATCTTTGAGATCGGCGCCGCTTATCTGCCGCTGGAAGAACAGACGCTGCCAGACGAGCCGCGTTGCCTGGGTGTCGTGATGACCGGCCCGCGAGAGGGTCAATCGTGGCTGGCAGGGCAGGGCCGAGCGCCGGTGGAATTCTACGATCTCAAGGGAATAGTGGAAACGCTGCTGGCGAGGCTGGGGCTGGAGGGGACGTTCGAGCCGGGCGAGCATCCCGCCTTGCGTCCAGGTCGGCGCGCGCGGGTGATCGTTGGAGATTGCGTGGTGGGCGAGATGGGAGAACTGCACCCGCTGGTGCGGGAGTCGTTCGATCTGCCGGATCAACCCGTCTGTGCGCTAGAGTTCGACCTGGACGAGTTGCTGGCGACATGGGGAACGACCCGCGAGATGGCTCCTATCTCCGCCCACCCGCCGGTCTATGAGGATTTGGCGCTGGTGGTGGACGAGGACGTGCCGGCGGTGCGGGTGCACGACCTCATCGCCCAGACCGGTCGGGCGCTCGTGCGCTCGGTCATGCTGTTCGACGTTTACCGGGGGGAGCAGATAGGGGCTGGCAAAAAGAGCCTGGCTTACCGCCTCACCTACCAGGCGGACGACCGCACACTGACAGATCGGGAGGTCGCCAAGCTGCGGGGCAAGATCGTGCGCCGGTTGGAGCGAGAGTTGGGTGCCACGCTGCGAGGATAATGGAGAAGCCAGGTTTTTCCATAAAAAACCCAGCTTTTGGTTTATCACTTGCCGCCTAACAACCGCGCGCGCATATTTAGCAGGCTGCGCAATGTCCTCTGGCTGACTGTTGGTTTCTGGAGGGTGTGCAGGCCGGCCTCGTAAACCGCCAAGCCGTTGCTGCGGTTGCCCATCTTCCACTCTTGCACTCCGAGCGCCAGCAGCGTCTCTCCCTGACGTTGAGCATCGCCTGCCTCGGCAAAGATGTCGGCGGCCTGGCGCAAGCATTCCTTTGCCTGGTCGCGCTCGCCCTTGCTAGAGTATAGTCCGCCCAGGTTGCCTAGCGTCTGCGCTTCAAGATCACGGTCGCCCAGGCGGGCAAAGATCGCTCTGGATTCTTCCAGGCTCGCAATCGCTTCATCCCACTGGCCCTGCAATCGGTAGATCACGCCCAGGTTGTTCACCATCTCGGCTGCTTTTCTTTCTTCTCCTTCGGCAGCGAACATTTTTTGGGCCTGCTCAAAAGTTACGGCGGCTTCTTTGTATAGTCCTTCTTCGAATAGCCGTAGACCTTCCTCTTTGAGTTTCTGTGCAGAAGATGTTTTCTCCATTGTGACGCCTCCGATCTGTATTATCTGCGATCAATAAGTAATATCCAGCAACCCGGCGGCGATGTCGCGCAGACCGCCGGCGGGCATCTCGGCCAGCCTCATCGCCACCTCCAGGTATTTGATGTTTATGGGTTTGCTGACAAACTCTTGTGCTTCTTGAGGAAGTTTGCAGAAATATCGCCAGGCATCTTCCTGTCGGTGCCATTCTCCCACCGGCCCTTCTTGGGTATCGAGAAAGTGTTTCAGGGGCAGGCCCAGGTGCTGCGCCAATAGCTCCAATTCTGCCAACGGGATGGGTCGCTTTCCGTATTCGTAGGAGGAGAGACGCCCGACCGAGCAGCCCAGTATCTCTGCCAATTCCTTCTGAGAAATATTGGCCTCCAGCCTGGCTTGGCGCAAGAGTGCTCCCACGATGCGGTGGCGCAAGGCCAGCACCTCTTGTAGCGGCAGCGGCTTTTCTTCCGCTGCCAGTTTTTGCTCGTGCTCCCAAAAGTGCGCTACTGGAGTATCGAGTGTGTAAGCCAGCACCTCCAACTCTGGCAGGGAGATGGGTTTGCGTCCCTCCTCATACGCCGTGATGGTGCCGGTGGAGACGCCCAGCGCCTCTGCGCACTCGCGTTTAGTCTTTTCGGCCCGTTCCCGCGCGTCGCGTAGCAGCAGGCCGATGATGCGATTTCTCAGGCCTAGTTTTTCCTCAGCCACCAACTCCTCCTTGCCGTCGCTAATTGCTGATGTCTGGATTATAGCACAATCTTGTAGGGGATACAAAACTCGGGACAGGCTCACGACGAAGCCTGAGGGTGCTGCCTCCCCAAATCTGTATCTGCCGAGTTTGGTTACTTGCGTGTTCGGGGCGTCTATGTTATAATTTAATCCGTATACGGTCGTCGTTGGAGAAGTGGGCAAGCCCCACTTTTCTTCGTATAGGGTCACTGAAGCACAGCCCGGTTTATTTCGCCGGGCTTCGCTATGAGGCCTTGTAGCGGGATTATAAATCATCGTTGGTAGGGAGAAGGGCGATGAAGTCAGATTTCTTATTGGCATTCAACCAAATTTGTAGCGAGCGTGGCCTGTCTGGTGATGTTGTAATCGAGGCTTTGCAGATGGCGATGGTGTCTGCCTATCACCGTGATGTTGGCGATAATGTAAATCAAAACGTCACAGCCAAGATCAACCTGGAGACCGGCAAAGCACAGATATTCATCGAGAAGCGGGTAGTAGAGGCAGTCACCGACCCCGACTTGGAGATTACCTTGGCGGATGCGCGCATCATTCAACCTGACGTCGAGCTGGATGGCGTGGTGATGATAGATGATACGCCCAAGAACTTTGGCCGTATCGCGGCGCAGAGTGCCAAGCAGATTATTCTCCAACGTATTCGTGAAGCGGAACGAGACGCGCGGTACGCGCATTATGTTCAGCAAGAAGGGGAGATCGTTCACGGCGTGGTGCAGAACATTAAATCACAAGCGGTGACGGTGAATCTCGAAGGCACTGAGGCGTTCTTGCCGCGCAGTCAGCAAGTGCCCGGTGAGCATTACAGTCTTCATCAGCGGTTGCGGGCCTATGTGTTAGAAGTCCGCAAAACAGGCCGTGGGCCACAGATCACGATCTCGCGCAGTCACAAGAACATGCTGCGCCGTCTATTGGAACTAGAAGTGCCCGAGATTTTCAGCGGCGCGGTCGAGATCAAGTCCATCGCGCGTGAAGCAGGCTCCCGTTCCAAAGTGGCCGTAGCCGCCCGCCAACCCGGTGTGGACCCGGTGGGGGCCTGCGTCGGTATGCGTGGTGTGCGCATTCAATCCATCGTCAACGAACTGGG
>QMOE01000218.1 GCA_003648125.1 Chloroflexota bacterium | reverse complement strand
GCCGTGCTGCGCGAGCGGTTGCCCTGGCTGCGGCCTGTGCCGTTGGGCTTGCGGCCCTCGGCCGGCTTTGGCGACCGGTTAGGGTTGGCGACGCCGGGGCACGTGCGGGCCGCGCGGCGTGCAGACAGCATCGCGCCCATCTTTGCCCAACAGTCGGTGCGCGAGAACGCTCGCACCGGCCGCACGCCGCAGCAGGTGATGGACGATGCGATGTGGGGCCTGTTCCAAGAGGGCTGGCGCGAACCGTGGGGCGCTGACGCCGATCACCTCAAGACCACCGCCGTCGTGGATGATTTTGTCGCTGCTGGGTACACCTTTTACACGATTGACCCCGGCGATCACGTGGACAACGAAGCGCACACCGCTTCGCTGGAAGCGCTGAAGGATAAAATCCACGCTTTGCCCTGGGCCGATCTAGAAGACTCGCCGGAGGGATTGCACGAGCGCTACCTGGACCGTCACTTTGAGGTGCAGAACTTTACTCTGGAATTTGACCAGACGACGTTGGCGCGGGCGGCGGCCAAGTACGGGCGGGCGGTGGCCCACACCGCAGCGATGTACCGCTACCTGGTCAATCGGATGGGGGAAAAACCATTTGAATTGGAGGTCTCGGTAGACGAGACGGAGACGCCCACCTCGCCGGAGGAGCACTTTTACATCGCCAACGAACTGCGCCGGTTGAGGGTGCGCTGGGTCAGCCTGGCCCCGCGTTTCGTCGGGCGCTTTGAGAAAGGGGTGGACTATATCGGCGACCTGGACGAGTTCGAGGCCGAGCTTGCCAGGCACGCTGCCATCGCCCGCGCCTTGGGGCCGTACAAACTCAGCCTCCACTCCGGCTCGGACAAGTTCAGCATTTATCCCATTGTCGCCAGATTGACCCAGGGGTTGGTACACCTCAAGACCGCCGGCACCAGTTACCTGGAGGCCTTGCGGGCCATCGCCCAGGCGAACCCGGCCCTGTTCCGCGAAATCCTGGCCCTGGCCCGCGAGCGGTACGAGACCGACCGGGCCACCTACCACGTCTCGGCGCAACTGGCCCGCGTCCCCGCGCCGGACGGCTTGAGCGACGCCGACCTGCCCGGCCTGCTGGATCAATTCGACGCCCGGCAGGTGCTGCACGTGACCTTTGGCTCGGTGCTAGATCGGTTCGGCGACCGGCTGCTGGCGACGTTGCGTGAGCACGAGGAGACGTACCACACATTGCTGGAGTATCACTTTGATCTCCACCTGTCCCCTTTTATGGGAGGAGGTGAACTATGACGCAACCGATAACCAAAGCCATCGTCCCCGCCGCCGGGCTGGGCACGCGCCTCCTGCCGGCTACCAAGTCGCAGCCCAAAGAGATGTTGCCCGTCGGGCGCAAGCCGATCCTCCAGTACGTGGTGGAAGAATTGCAGGCCGCCCAACTGCGCCAGATTCTCATCATCACCGGGCGGCGCAAGCGGGTGATCGAGGATCATTTCGATTTCGACCCTGAACTCGTGTCGGCGTTGGAACAGGCCGGCAACGAGGCCGCCCTGGCGGAAATGGCCTACCTGGAGAACGAATCCCGCTTTTTCTACACCCGGCAGAGCACGCCCAGGGGATTGGGCCACGCGATCTCGCTGGGCGCCGATTTTGTGGACGGCGGTGATTGCGTGGTCGCCCTGGGAGATTCCCTCATCGCCGCCGCTGACCCTGCCGCTCCGCTGCGCACGATGATGGAAATCCATCGCCAACTGGGAGCAGCGGCCACCATCGCCGTGGAAAAGGTGCCGCCGGAGGAGACCTTCCGCTACGGCATCGTCAGCATTGACGGGGCCGAGCCGCCCCCCGGAGAACCGGTCGCCGTCAGCGACATCGTCGAAAAGCCCTCGCCCAGCACCGCGCCGACTTCTCTCGCCGTGGCTGCCCGTTACGTCTTTAGCCCGGCCATCTTTGAGGCGCTCGACCGCACGCTGCCCGACAAACGGGGCGAGATTCAACTGACCGACGCCATCAAACTGCTCGTTCAGATGGGCGAACCGGTCTACGCCTGGCTGCTTCCTCCCGACCAGCGTCGCTACGACGTGGGCAATTTCGAGAGCTACTTTCGTACTTTTATTGACTTTGCCCTGGCCGACGAGCGGTACGGCTACCTGGTCCGCAAGTACATCAAGGCCAGGGCGTATGAACTGTAGCAAGCGGAAGGTGATTTGCTCGGCGCCGGGGCGGGCCGGCATCATCGGCAATCCCACGGACATGTATGGCGGGGCGGTGATTTCCTGCTCGGTGAGGATGCGCGCCCGCGTGACTGTGACACCATCCGCTCACCTGGTGCTGGAAACCAGCGGGGAGGAGTGCCAGATCGCCGGCCGGGATGACCTGCGCCCCCAGCGCGACCGCTTCGACGTGGCCCGCGCCGTCCTCGATTACCTGCGGTTGCCGCCGCTGGCCTGTCGCGTGCGCTACGAGAGCGAAATTCCCCTGCGCAGCGGACTATCAGGGTCTACCGCGCTGGTCGTGGCCTTGTTGCAGGCGCTGTTGGCCTGGCAGGGAGAGTATCCGGGCCACTATCAACTGGCCGAGCGGGCGCGATACATCGAGTTGAACTATCTCAAGGTAGTGTGCGGTTATCAGGATGCCTACATGTGTACCTTTGGCGGCCTGAACTATATGGACTTTCGCGGCAAACAGTTCTACCGCGAGGCCGAAGCGGAACTCTTTGCCACGATAGAGCCGCTGGCCGCCTACGTCCCCGAACTGCCTTTTGTACTGGGCTTTACCGGCGTGCAGCACGCCTCCGGCGCGGTCCACAAGCCGATCCGCGAGCGTTGGCTGGAGGGGGAGGCAGCCGTGGTGGAGGGCTACCGGCGCATCACAGAGATCGCCCGTATGGGCAAAAAGGCATTCATCGTGGAAGATTGGCCGCTCTTGGGCCGACTGATGAACGAGAACCACGCCATCCAGCGAGACCTGGGCGGCTCTGGCGAATCAAATGAGCGGCTGATCGGGGCGGCGCTGGAGGCCGGCGCGCTGGGGGCCAAGTTGGCCGGTGCGGGGCACGGTGGCACCATCATCGCCCTCTGGCCCTGGGAGGACAGTGCCCGCCTGGAGCAAGCCCTGGGGGAGGCAGGCGCGTCGGCGATCTATCGCCCGCAGGTGACGCCTGGGGCGACCGTCGAGGAGGACGGAGATTAGATGAACGAGTTAGTGAATCTGTTTGATATTTCGGGTCGGGTCGCCGTCGTCACCGGCGGCGGGGGGGTGCTGTGCGGCACGATGAGCCGCGCTCTGGGTCGGTTGGGAGTCAAGGTGGCCGTGCTGGACCTGTTCGAGGAGGCGGCGCAAAGGGTGGCAGACGACATCGCGGCCCAGGGCGGCACGGCCCTCGCCGTGCGCTGCGACGTACTCGACAAGGCCAGCCTGGAAGCCGCCCGCGACGCTGTGCTGACGCGCTTTGGCCGGGTGGACATTCTCATCAACGGTGCCGGGGGCAACAAGAAGCAAGCCACGACCTCTCCCGACCTTTCCTTCTTCGACTTGCCGCCCGACGCCGTCCGTTGGGTGTTCGACCTGAACTTTGTGGGGACGCTGCTGCCCAGCCAGGTCTTTGGCAAGCTGATGGCCGAACAGGGGCAGGGGGTCATCCTGAACATTTCCTCGATGAACGGATTCCGTCCGCTGACCCGCATCCCGGCCTACTCAGCGGCCAAAGCGGCGGTGAGCAATTTCACCCAGTGGCTGGCGGTGCACGTGGCGCAAGAGTACTCGCCGCGCATCCGGGTCAACGCGCTTGCCCCTGGCTTTTTTCTGACCGAGCAAAACCGTTTCCTGTTGACCGACGAGGCGAGCGGGGAACTGACGCCGCGCGGTCGCACCATCATCGAGCATACGCCGATGGGCCGTTTCGGCGATCCCGAGGATTTGATCGGTACGGTCGTGTGGCTGCTGGGGGACGGGGCGCGTTTTGTCACCGGGGTGGTCGTGCCGGTGGATGGGGGATTCAGCGCGTTTAGCGGGGTGTAGCGTAGATCTCGTTTTCGACGACGTGCCAAAAAGGATTGTCTACTGCCAGCCCTTCGGCCTGGGCAGCGGCGGTCACGACATTGTCGCCGGCGACAAAAGTCAGCGGGTGCTTTGTCCCCAGCGTTTGTTGCAAGCCCACCGCAGCGGCAACTTGTACGGTGTCATAGCCTTTCAGGGAATACAATTGCGTCAAGTGCGCTGCCATGTCAATCAGGTGCTCCGTAACGGGAAGCAGATGAAAATAGGCGCTGACCGTCTTCATATAGCGGTTGAACGTCCGATCACGAATCCGCTCGCTGATACGTCCGATGCGAGCGATAATCGCAAAAGCGGCTGCCGCTTCAGCCACGGTGATAGTCGCCGTGAACAATTGATTGACGCGCCGACCTGTATCAGGATCGGTTGCGTCTACCAGTTGACGTATCCAGGCTGTGCCTGGTTCAGCGACATAATATTTGACCTGGGCGCTGGTATCAAGATAATAGTAGTTGGTCATGGTTCAACTATCCATTTCCATCCTGACCGAAATTCGCGGGCGCGGATGACAATTTCGGAGAGAGGCGGGGACAACTTTAAATTTATCAGTTCTTCAATAGCCTCTTGTTTCTCCGATTCTGGCAGTGCGTCCCATGCCTCAGCGCGAGCCAGCATCTCTGGTGTGGGATCTACCAGTATCCCGGTAGCCCGCAGGTCAGCCAACAGTTGCGCGTCCTCGTCATCTTCCTCGGACAGGGGGGGGGCGATCTGGTAGCTCAATTCCTTCGACAGAATACTAAGGAGGCGCAACCGCTCAGGCAAGGGTAACCGGCGCGACAAATCAATAGTTTGTTCTAACGTCGCTTCACGAACAGCCACTTTTCATCCCTCCACTCGTGTGATCTGAAATTCAGTATACACTGTAACATGTGCATTGTCAATTCATTGGAGGTGACTATGACAGACTTTCCCCAGGCAGCCCGCCCACTGGCGGAGCTAGAACCAGAGCATGATTTTTTCATCGGCATTGACTCCGACGGCTGTGCCTTCGACACGATGGAGATCAAGCATAAAGAGTGCTTCATCCCCAACATCATCAAGTATTGGGGCTTGCAGCCGGTCTCCAGGTACGCCCGCGAGGCGGCCGAGTTCGTCAATCTGTATTCCAAGTGGCGCGGCATCAATCGCTGGCCCGCGCTGGTGATGGTGTTCGACTTGTTGCGCGAGCGGCCGG
>QMOE01000217.1 GCA_003648125.1 Chloroflexota bacterium | reverse complement strand
GCCAACATCAGCAGCCAAAAGAGAGCGGGCGGGGTGGTCACGGCCAGCGCCAGGTCGGATGGCGGTTGCAGCGGGAGCATAAACAGCGCCCCCAGTCCCAGCGCGTAGGCCAGCGTGCCCCATGAGGTGTGACGGCGCTGGGCGATTTTGCTGAACAGGGTGTAGAGGCCGTAGGTCAGCCCGGCCCCCAGGCCAGCCAGGATGCCGAGTAGTTTCAAGCGCACGCTCGCCAGGTCGTACACCTGCCCGACCAGCGCGCAGCCTCCACAGGCCAACAAGACCGCCACAACTTTGACCCCGCTCAACCGCTCCTGGAAGAAAAAGATGCTTAACAGCGTCACCCAGGCCGGAGCGGTGTACATCAAGACCGCCGCCATGCCCATCCCGACCAGAGCGATGGCATGGATGTAGACGACGAAAAAGGCAGCCACGCCCAACAGCCCCAGAGCCGCGAACAGGAGCCAGTCGCGCCGCTCCAGCCTCAACCAATCGCGCCGCCGCCAGCCCAGGAGGAGAAACAGTATCAGCGCGGTGAGCGCCGCCCGGTAAAAGACGATGGTCAGGCGAGAGAGACCGTACCCCTCCAGCCTCCGGTAAAAGAGACCCAGCGTCGCCCACAGAGCAGCGGCGGTGAGGGCCAGACCGTAACCGCGCAGCCGCTCTCCCTGCACTAGAGCGATACCTCTGTTCCCAGGCCCAGCTTGCAGGCCGCCTCCAGCACGGCGGCGGCCGCCGCCACATCCTGCACAGCCACGCCCACCGACTTGAAGAAGGTAATCTCCTCCTCCGTCTCCCGCCCTGGCTTGCGCCCGGCGGCGATCTCGCCCAGTTCAGCGTAGATATGATCCTCGGTCATCAAGCCCTGCTCCAGCGGGATCAGCAAATCCCCCGCCTCGGCCAGGCTGGCTGCGTGGTGATCAATCACCACTTTGGCCCGCAGCACCGTCTCCGCCGGAATCTCTTGCATCTGCGGGGTGTAGGCCCCCACCCCATTGATGTGCGTGCCAGGCCGCACGTCGCCGTCGTCGAAAACGGGAACGTGAGAAGTGGTGGCGGTGCAGATGACGTCGGCCTGGCGCACTGCCTCAGAGGGGGTGCCGGCCACGCGCACTGACAGCGCCAATCGCTCGCTCATCTCGGCGGCGTAAACTTGCGCCTGCTCCGGCAGCGCGTCATAGACCCAGGCTTGCTCGATGGCACGCGCGGCGCAGACCGCCTCCAACTGCGCGCGGCCCTGCGCGCCTGCGCCAAAAATGGCGGCGACGCGCGCATCCCGGCGGGCCAGCAGATCAGTGGCGGCGCCGGAGGCCGCGCCCGTGCGCAGCGCGGTCAGGTACGTCCCGTCCATCACGGCTGCCGGCGCGCCGGTCGTCGCGTCCACCACCACGACCAGCGCGTGGATGAGCGGCAGACCTTTGGCGGGATTATCGTTGAAAACAGAGACAATCTTGACCGCCATCTGGTCGTCGGCGGCCAGATAGCCCGGCATAAAGAGCGTGACGCCGCTGTGACGGGGTACATCCAGCGCCGTCCGCAGCGGCGCTTGGGCCTGCCCGGTGGAGAGCTGGGCAAAGGCTTGCTTTACCACCTCGATAGCCCGGCGCATCGGCAGCGCGCTCCGCACGTCTTGGCCGGAGAGAATGCGCAGCTTCATTCTTGTCCCTCCGTTTCACGGTGGGCTACTTTGAAAAGCTCCTCCAACCGATCCAGCATTTCGGCTGTACGAGCGCCGCGCCTGATAGCTTCAAGGTCTAATTCTCCCCATTGAGCAGTGAGCACTCCCCGAACGTCGCGGATGTGCCTGTCCGATCCTGTTTCCCGAAAAGCGATTAACTTGGCCAAAACAATGTCCTCTGGCGTGATAAAGGTCGCCGAGCGGCCAAACTCGTCGTACTCTAACCTTTGGCGGCGTTGAAAAGCAGCTCGGGTGAACGGATCGTGCAGTAAGGGGACCAGATCCACCTTTGCCCCAGTCGTTGGTTGGATTACGTTGAATGGGTAACGCCGCTGGAGCGAGTCGCGAATACCTTTCTCGCTGACGTAATAATCAGGAATCGGGAAGGCTCGCACAAACGGCGCAATGTGTCGCCCCTTCATATCCACGACAATGTCCACGTCAAGGGTCAAACGAGGTTCGCCATAAAAAATTGCCGCAAAGCCGCCCACAACCATGTAGGGAACGTCGAGTTGCTCTAGCACATCAACCACGTAGGTAAAAAAGGCTTTCAACTCATAGTCGCGGACGTGTTCCATCTTTTCACCTACCCAATTGATAGTTTCCCTGCATACGCCTCGTGACGCGCCAATCGAGTTCCTCGGGAGATAGATCAGGATGCCGCCGCCGCTCTGTCAGGCGCACCGCGTCGAGAGCAAACTGATAGGCCTGAAACGCCAGTTCCAGCCGCCGGGCCGGCGTCATCCGTCGCCACGCGGCAACCTGTCGCGGATCACGGGAGCCGAGTCGCCGGCACAGTTGCTCTACGGCGTCATCTTTTGTCACTTTAGTTTTTCCTCCGCCCCAAACTCGCGGTACGGGCTTAATTCCTCGAGAATTTGCTCGTCCTCCGCGCTCAGGTCGCCCTGTACCAGCGAGGCCAGCAGAACGCCCAGGCCCGGCCCTAGCATATACCCCTGCCCGCACATGCCCACAGCGTAGACGTATCCCTCCAACTCCCGCGCCCGGCCGACGATGGGAAAGCCGTCGGGCGTCATGGGGTAGAGGCCGCGCCAGGTGCGGCGCACTTTGACGTTAGCCAGCTTGGGCATCAGGTCAACCATGCGCCGGGCGACCATCGGCAAAAAGACCGAGGTCTCCCGCCTATCGGTGCCAACGATGGGCGGCTCTGGCGTGATGCAAAAGACGATAGCGCCGGTACCGTGCTGGTAAAAGTAATAGTTCTTGGAACCCTCTGCCGGCCGGATGTCCACCACCATCGGCTCCACAAAGCGGGCCACCGGCTCAGTGATGCCCCCCTCGTGGCTGTCCGGCACCACCTGTACGTCCAGCCCGGCCATCTGGGCCGCCGCCCGCGCCCAGGGGCCGGCGGCGTTGACGACCGTCCCCGTGGCATAGCCTCCTTTGTCGGTGCGCACACCCACCACCTTCCCGCGACGGCGAATAATGCCGGTGACGCGCTCGCGGAAGCGAAACTCGGCCCCGCGCTCTTTGGCTCGGGTGTAAAAGGCGTGCGCGCTCAGCAGCGGCGAGGCCGACCCATCCCCTGGCGAGTAGGTGCCGCCGATGATGCCATCGCTGTTCAGGGCCGGGATCATTGCCAGAATGTCGTCCCGTTCCAGCCAGCGGATATCTAGCCCGTACCCCTGCTGGATTTTCAGCAGGTCTTTGAGCACGCGCCCCTCCCGCTCCCCGTAGGCGACGAAGGAATAGCCGCCCTGGTACCACTCGATGTCATCCCCGTAGGTCTCTTGCCAGGTGGAGAATATCTCTAGCGATTTGAGACAGATGTTGATCTTGGAGGGGGCAGAATGGGTGGCGCGGATACCGCCGATGGCGGCCTTGTTCGAGCCTTGCCCAGGGCTGGCGAACTGGTCAATCACGAGCGGCCTGAGGCCAGCCTGGGCCATATAGAAAGCGGCCGGCAGCCCAACGCTCCCCGCGCCGACGACGATAGCGTCGTATACTTTGGTGGTCATTATGTGCCTCCTCGTATAATATGAGTATAGTGGCAGCGGTGCTAGTGCCGCCTCCACTTGATAAATCGGGATGATCCTGGCATACTATCTGTCGTATCATCTCAATAATCCGGGGGAATGTAGGTCGGAATGGTATTCCGACCAGCCGGATTACCAATCCGGCCTACAAATGCCCCAACTTTTTGAGAAGATACTATCTGTCGTTGGTTAAGGTCCTATCCTGACCCACCGATCAGCTCATATTTCTCATTCAGGCTTGCCCATTTTCAAAAAATCGTCCGAGCAGGTCTATTGCTCCCCGCCTGAAAATTCCTCCTCAGAGAGCAAATTTACCTCGACATTTTACCGCATTTCTTGATAGTCCGTGTTTCACTCTAGCCCGCATAATTATCTGTTTATGCTCATCTCTGACCACAACAGTACCTATACGCGAATTCTATCCGATCACACCTGCTTCGTCAAGCCAGTCTAGTGGCGGTTTCCCCTCCCCTTTCCGCATCCTGCCGCTTCAACTGCCGCAGGAACGCGCCCGATTTCACGCTCTGCTCCAGGTGGTAGGTGATGTAATGGCGCATCACGCACTCCACCTCAGCGTGCAGCGCGGGCAGAGTTTGCCGGGTGCGCAGTTTGGAGTACGGCCCGCGTTGACACTCTTGCAGAAAGAGCAGCCCGGCGGGCGAAAGAGCCACGATTGCCGGCTGCCTCACGCGCCCGGCGTAGCAATCCCGGCACAGCGCCCCACCCTGCTCTGGGTCAAAGCCGTATGGTCGCTCGTCCTCCACCGGCTCGCGGGGCCGGAGCGAGACGTGTCCGTGATGCTCGCCCACGCAAACGTCCAACTGGGGGCGAAATCCAGCCAGGCCCAGCAGGTGCTGCTCGTAAAAGCGAATGCTCAGGTCCGGGTCATCATCCGCGCACAGCCAGGTGAGGATGTGGTTGAGCAAGTCAAAGAGCGCCGGCCCGCCCTCCCCCTGGGCAAAGAAGCGGTCGAGCAATTCGACGGCGTAACGGGCGTGGGTCCCGCGCAGCAGGTCGCCGCGCAAGCGCGTGTGAGGTTCGAGCATCTCGGCCTGGCTGACAATGTCCCACGAATTTTTGACCCGTGAGATGACAAAGTTGGAGCGGGCGAACAGTTCGACGTGACCAGCCTTGCGGCTGCGCGTCTTGCGCGCCCCTTTGACGATGACCTCGATTTTGCCGGACGGCGTGCACAGGGCTAGGACGCGGTCGGCTTCGCCCTGGTTGCGCCGGCGTATCACGATGCCTTTGGTACGATACAGTCGCTCTGTGCTCACGTTTGTTCCCCTCGCGCGCCATTATACCATCCTGGTGACGAGGCGCAAACGATTCTCTACCGGACACTTTTGCCAAGTTTCTGTTACACAGAGATTCACGGAGAAGACACAGAGAAAAGGTATCTTTTCAATATTTCGGGGCGTTTGCGCGCTGTAGCCGCGATTGGAAATCGCGCTGACTGTAGGGCAGGTTTCCAAACCTGCCTTTCTGTTCAGAGGCAGCAATTCCCGTTATGAGGAAAATGCCCGACGGGAATTG
>QMOE01000216.1 GCA_003648125.1 Chloroflexota bacterium | reverse complement strand
ATGACCAACTGGCCGCCGTTCCCCGCGCGCCGCTGCGCTGGGACGGGGATGGACTTGCGGCCGGAGAGATAGTCCCCGGTCAGGCTCTCCGGGCAGGCGATCACGTCCTCGACCGTGCCGGCGACGATCACCTCTCCGCCGTGCTCGCCGGCCCCTGGTCCCAGGTCTACGACCCAGTCGGCGGCGCGGATAGTCGCCTCGTCGTGCTCGACCACGATTAGCGTGTTGCCCAGGTCGCGCATCTCCTTCAGCGTGCGGATGAGGCGTCCGTTATCCCGCTGGTGCAGGCCAATGCTGGGTTCGTCGAGGACATAGAGCACGCCCATCAGTTGCGAACCGATCTGGGTTGCCAGGCGGATGCGTTGCGCCTCGCCGCCGGCCAGCGTGGCGGCGCTGCGACTCAGCGTTAGATAGTCCAGTCCCACGTTTACCAGAAAGCGCAGCCGGGCGTGGACCTCCTTGAGGATGCGCCGGGCGATGGTCTGTTCCCTCTCGTTCAACGATAGGTCATCAATCCACGCCAGCAGCCGGCTTACCGGCCAAACGGTGATCTCGCTGATGGGCAGACCCGCCACTGTGATCGCCAGCGCCTCCGGGCGCAGCCGCGCGCCCTTACAGGTCAGGCAAGGGCGAGTGCTCATAAAACTCTCGATCTTGCCTCGGATATAGTCCGAGTTCGTCTCCCGGTAGCGGCGTTGCAGGTGGGGAATGGCCCCCTCGAAGCGGGCGGCGTACTCGCTGCTCCGGCCATCCCGATTGGTGTAGCGGATGCGGACCTGCTCGTCGCCGCCGCCGTAGAGGACGATCTGTTGCTGGGCGTGATTCAGTTCGCGCCAGGGTACGCCGGTGGGGATGCCAAAGTGGTCGCAGGCTGATTTGAGCATCTGCCACCAGTAACCATCCTGGTCCTGGACGTTCCAGGCAGCGATAGCCCCTTCTGCGATGCTCTGGTCGGGGTTGGGCACGACCAACTCTGGATCGAGTTCCATCCGCACTCCCAGCCCCTGGCACTCGGGGCAGGCCCCGTGAGGACTGTTGAAGGAAAAGGTGCGCGGCTCGATCTCTGGCAGGCTGATGCCGCAATCGGGGCAGGCCAGGTGCTCCGAGTAGAGTATATCCTGCGCCGGATCGGTCGAGACGACGTTGACGATTGCCACGCCATCGCCCAGGCGGAGCGCGGTCTCGATGGAATCCGTGAGGCGGGAGCGAAACCCATTCTCCTTGCCGTCCGGTATGATCAGCCGGTCCACCATCGCCTCGATGGTGTGCATTTTGTAACGGTCGAGTTCGATTTCTTCATCCACATCACGCGCGCGGCCGTCCACCCGCACGCGGACAAAGCCGGCCTTGCGCACGTCCTCAAAGACCGGTCGGTGGTGTCCCTTGCGATCCTTGACCAGTGGCGCTAACACCTGGAAGCGAGTGCCGGATTCCATTCCCAGCACCGCGTCCACGATCTGCTGGGCCGACTGTTTGGCGACCTGGCGGCCGCATTGGGGGCAGTGGGGGATGCCGATGCGGGCGTAGAGCAGCCGCAGGTAGTCATAGATCTCGGTGACGGTGCCGACGGTCGAGCGCGGGTTGCGCGAGCCGCCGCGCTGGTCAATCGAGATGGCGGGGGAAAGCCCCTCGATCTGGTCCACGTCCGGCTTTTCCATCTGACCCAGGAACTGGCGCGCGTAGGACGAGAGGCTCTCGACGTAGCGTCGCTGCCCCTCGGCGTAGATGGTATCAAAGGCCAGCGACGACTTGCCCGACCCCGAGATGCCGGTGATGACCACCATCTGGTCGCGCGGAATCTCGACGGTGATGTTTTTCAGGTTGTGTTCTCGCGCGCCGCGCACGATGATTTTATCCTGACTCAATTTCTACCTCCTTATGGCGTTAAGGCGAAAAAACATTCTAACATATTTTGGGGATTGGACAAAGTGGGGTGGCTTCCCGACGTGGTCATTGGAACGTGCGGGCAGGGATGCCAGCGCTCCCATACAAAAATTTGACGCGCTCCTGGCTTCTGTTATAATCCACGTGCAAGAGAGAGAGTTTTTCCAAAAACCTGCTCTCTTTATCGCTGACTGGAGGAGGCTGTGCTATGAAGGACACGATCACGCGCGAGGAAGCCTGGGCCTTGATTCAGGAGTATGGGGGTACGGAGAACCACGTCCGCCACATGCTGGCGGTCGAGGCTGCTATGCGCGCTTATGCCCGCCGCTTTGGCGAGGATGAGGATTTTTGGGGCGCTATCGGTTTGGTACACGATTTTGAATACGACCGATTCCCCGACGATCATCCACAGGCCGGGGGCCGCATCTTGCGTGAAAAAGGATACGCGGAGGAGATCGTTGACATTGTTCTCTCACACGGACACACCGGCGTCCCCCGCGACACGCTGATTCGCAAGACTCTGCACGCGGTGGACGAGTTGACCGGCCTGCTGGTGGCCGTCACGCTCGTGCGTCCCTCGAAAGACATCCGGGACGTCAAGATCAAGTCGGTGCGTAAAAAGTGGAAGGATAGAGGGTTTGCGGCGGCGGTTGACCGCGAGGAGATCGCGCAGGCGGCCGAGGGGTTGGGCGTGGAACTGTGGGAGCACGTTGGCGTGGTACTGGAGGCGATGAAGGGCATCGCGGGCGAGATTGGGCTGGATGGGAGTCTCGCAACCGCATAACCGGGAACCGTTGGCCTGCCGCGCGTCATTCGCTGGGTGAAGCATTAGTTGGGTGATAAATCCGACCTTGCGAATCTACTGCCCAATCTTTATGGTTGCACTAACTCATCCAGCGCTGCGATGACCTCGGCCTGTTTGGGCGCTCCGACTTGTCCCCATACGATGTTCCCTGCGCTGTCCAACAGGAGAAATGTAGGCACGCCGCGCACGCCGTAACGCATTGCCAGTTCTCCGTTCACCCGATCCATCACGTTCAAGCGCAACACCTGGGCCTGCCCCTCCAACTCGCGTTCGAGCCTGTCCACGACAGGCTTGCTCATCAGGCAGGAGCTTCAGGTATTCGAGTAAAATTCCACCAGCGTGGGCGTGCCACTGGTCACTTGGGCGTCGAACGCGGCGGTCGAGGCCATCTCGTCGCCCGGCGTGCGCAGGAACAGGTAGCCGCCGACCATAGCGGCGACTATCAAGATCACCAGCCAATTTTCTTTCCAAAAGCGTTGCATAGTTATTTTGTCACAGCTCCTGTTTCCTGGATTTGGGGCAAGAAACCTGGTTTCTCATCTGTTATTGGCTTGATAGCCCAAATCACCCGCACGATTCCCAGCGCGCGCTGCTCCACCCGCTGTAGCTCGAACCCGGCCTGCGCCACGGTCTGGGCCGTTTCCCGGTTCAGGTGACACTCGCGGCTCCAGGCTTTCCAGGCCGGATGAAGCAGGTCGGTCAGCCGGCCTGCCAGGCCGTTGCCCCGGGTGTGCTCCAGGAGCACCAGCCGCCCGCCGGGACGCAGCACGCGCCGCGCTTCGGTCAGGCCCCGCGCGGGGTCAGCGACGGAGCAGAACAGCAGCGAGGCGGATACCACGTCAAAGTTGGCGTCCGGGAAGGGCAGGTGTTGGGTGTCGGCCTGGGCCAGTCTCACGGGGGCCGAGGTGCAGCGTCGGGCGGCCCAGGTCAACATCTCTTTGCTGGCGTCGCAGCCTATCACGTGCGCCTGTGGGCCGTAGAGCGGCAGGTTGACCCCCGTGCCGATTCCTAACTCTAACACGTCCCCATCGAGGGCGGGAAACGTCTGCCGGCGCAGGCGGCGGACCAGCAGCCACTCTAACGGAGACATACCCAGGTCGTAAATGGATGAGAGGCCGTCAAAGATGCTCATTGGATCAGGATTGTAACGAGCGCAGCAGCGCCAGGTTTTCCCGATCTTCGTGCAGGTCGTCGCTCTTGGGCGTCTCCAGCAGGCCCGGCAAATCGGTCAGACGGGGGTCGTTCAGCAGGAGGCGGAACCCCTCCAGCCCGATGTGTCCTTTGCCGATGTGCTCATGCCGGTCTTTGCGGCTGCCCAGTTCATTCTTGCTGTCGTTGAGATGGAGCGCCTTGAGCCGTTCCAGGCCGATGATTTGCTCAAAGGCCATCATTGTTTCATCGTATCCGGCCGGCGTGCGCAATTCGTAGCCGGCGGCGAAAACGTGGCAGGTGTCCAGGCAGATTCCCAATCGCTCTCCCTGCGGCGTGTGTTCGAGCAGCCAGGCCAACTGCTCAAAGTTGTAGCCCATGTTCGTGCCCTGCCCGGCGGTGGTCTCGAGCAGGATTTGAGCGCGGAAGCCGGCTGTGGCAGCGTGCACCTCTCCCAGCCCCTGCGCCGCCCGCGCCAGCCCGGCCTCCTCCCCTGATCCCACGTGCGAGCCGGGATGGAGCACCAGCCAGGGCACGCCCAGCGCTTCACACCGCTGTAGCTCGATGATGAGCGTGTCGCGGGATTTCTGCCATAGGGTTTCTTTGGGCGTGCCCAGGTTGAGCAGATAGGAGGAGTGAGCCACCACCGGATGGATGCCCGTCTCCTCGGCCCTGGCCTGGAAGCGGGTGATCTCCTCCTCGGTCAGCGGCTTGACCGCCCACGACCGGTTGGACTTGACGAAAATCTGCATCGCGTCGCAGCCGACCGAGCGGGCACGCTCGAACGCCTTGTGCAGGCCGCCGCCGATGGATTCGTGTGCGCCTAATCGCATTGTGTCATCTTCTCCGGGGATGGTCAATTGCACGGGCAACGTAAACGACGTCTCGCACCGGGTTGCCGGTGAGAAGGGATATCGAAATCGTTCCTTCCGGGGTATGAAAGTGATGTGGAGCAGTTAAAGTGCGGGGATGGTGAGGTGCATTGTCCCATCCCATCACCCGTCGTTCATCTTTGACCAATGTGTAGGAATAGCCGCCGGTACTAGAGCGAAAGAATATGTCACAAACATAGTCTCGTTCCAGAATAAAGCGCAACTTTGTAGGCAGTACCTGGCGACTTGCTACGTGGCGACATTCGTGCTCAAAGATAGGGCGTATCATCTCAATAATCCGGGGGAATGTAGGTCGGAATGGTATTCCGACCAGCCGGATTACCAATCCGGCCTATAAATGCCCTAACTTTTTGAGAAGATACATTTGAACGAGCAGAAAGCGCTGGTCGAGTAGCGCCCAAAGGGCGCATATCGAGACCAAGCGGCTTGGGCGAGACCCGCTCCCTTCACTTCGACAGGCTCAGTACAAGGGTTTCGATACGCCTT
>QMOE01000215.1 GCA_003648125.1 Chloroflexota bacterium | reverse complement strand
GGCGGCGTGGCATTCAACGCGGCGCTGCGGCGCATCCCGGCCAGCAGCGCCAGCATTGTCGCCACGTTGGAGCCGGTCATCGCTACCTTTCTGGGATGGGTATTTTTCAATGAGCGGCTAGAACCGCTACAACTCGTGGGCGCTGGTCTGGTACTGGCCGCGGTAGTGATTTTGCAAGGCAAGGTGCGACACACTTTTAATTTTTCAGGGGGATAACAATATGAATTTACCAAAAACAGCCGAGGTCGTCATCATCGGCGGCGGTGTGATGGGCGCCAGCACCGCCTATCACCTGGCGCTCCGGGGTTGCCAGGACGTGTTGTTGCTGGAGCGCGAGTCATTTTTCGGCATGGAGGCCACGGGCAAGTGCGCCGGTGGCATCCGCCACCAGTTTGGCACAGAAATTAACGTCCGCCTTTCCCAACTCAGCCTGCCGATGCTGGATCGCTTTGAGGAAGAGTTGGGTCAGCCGATTGACCTGCACTACTGTGGCTATCTCTTTTTGCTGACCAGCGAGATGGATGTGGAGGCCTTTCGGCAGAGTGTCGAGATGCAGCACCGGCTGGGCGTGGAGACGCAGTGGCTGACGCCGGACGAAATCGCCGCTATTGCGCCGCTGCTCAATCTGGAAGGCGTCCTGGCCGGGACTTTTAACCCCGACGACGGGTTGGCCGACCCCAACAGCGTGGTGCAGGGGTACGTCTCCGGGGCGCGGCGGCTGGGGGCCAGGCTGCTGAACGACGTCGAGGTGACGTCCATCCGTGTGGAAGGGGGCCGGGTGCGGGGCGTCGCCACCGATCAAGGAGAGATCGCGGCGCCGGTCGTCGTCAACGCGGCCGGGCCGTGGGCCGGGGAGGTGGGCCGGATGGCGGGGGTGGATATCCCCATTGTGCCCGTGCGCCGCCAGATTGTCGTCACCAGCCCCTTGCCGGATATTCCGCCCGACTTTCCTTTCATCATTGACTTTGCCCAATCGCTGTACTTTCACCACGAGGGGCCGGGCATCCTGACCGGCATGTCGAACCACGACGAGATCGTGAGCTTTGACCAGTCACTAGACCAGGATTGGGAGCTAACCCACATGGAAGCGGCGATGAAGCGGTTGCCTGTCCTGGAAAAGGCGGGGCTGGCGAGTCACTGGGCCGGGCTGTACGAGAACTCGCCGGACGCCCATCCCATCCTGGGCCGCATCCCGCAGGTGGAGGGGTTCTATTGCGTCGGCGGCTTTAGCGGCCACGGCTTTCAGCACGGCCCCGCCTGCGGCCTGCTGCTGGCGGAGGAGATTCTGGACGGCAAGGCGCACACGCTCGATATATCGCAACTGGACCTGGCCCGCTTCAGTGAGGGGCGGGAGATAATCGAGTATAACGTGGTGTAAAAGGAGGCAAACATGGGATTCCTCGATTTTCTCAGTTCGACCAAACGTCCGCCGGACGGGACGCCGGTGCTATCCCCACAGGAGGTGCTGGATAGGCTGATGGCCCTCAACCGGCCCACCGCCCCGTACCGTCTGTTCGATGGCGCAGCGGAGAAGGTAGACCTGATCGCCGAGTGGAAGATTGTGGACGCCGAGTGGTACGAGATATTCGCCAAAGCGGGGCTTTCAAAGGTGTTCAAGATCTATCTCAAACTCGATCCCCAAGCCCACCAGGTACGGGCGGTGGATCGGGAATACACGGTCTCGTGGAGCGCCGGCGTGCCGACGATCTCGCTGGCCGTCAGCGCGTTTCGTGGGCAGACCCAGTCCGTCGAATTCGGCACGGCGTATGCATTCACAGAAGAACTTGCACCGGGGCAGGTGTACAAGTATCGGTTCAGCACCAAAGAAATCAAGAAACCGATCCAGGACGCGGTGATGGCCTGCGGCTGGACGTACAAGGGAGTCGCGTTTGGGAAATTGTGAATGTAGGTCACGTTTTCAACGTGACCGCATGTGTTTCTCTAGTCATGCTGCAAGCGTGACCAGGGTTATTTTCGCAAGAGCCAGCCCAGCAAGATGGCATCACGAAAGAAACGCAAAATCGGCGCGGCCGTATTTGCGCTGGTGTTTGCCATGAGTGTGTCAGTGTTTCTGTATCCCGATTGGGTCGTCACTCTGTTGGCAAAGCACTCTCCCCAGGTGGTGTACTTTGTCGAGACCGATGAACCGGTCGTGGCCCTCACGCTCGACGATGGGCCAGACGGTATCACGACTCCCAAAATCCTGGACGTGCTTGCCCGATGTGACGCCCATGCCACCTTTTTCCTCATCAGCAGCCGGGTTCCCGGAAACGAGGAGGTGGTGCAGCGCATCGTGGCGGAGGGGCACGAGATAGCGAACCATCTCACGACCGATGAACCGAGCATCCTGCTCGCCCCATCTGATTTCGAGGCCCAGTTGCAGGAGGCTGATGGTGTACTGACGGAATTTTCGGCCGTGCATTGGTTTCGCCCTGGGTCGGGTTGGTACAATAGGACAATGCTCTCGATCATTGGCGAGCACGGCTACCGGTGTGCTCTTGGTTCCGTCCATCCCTTTGACCCACAGATACCGTCTTCTTGGTTTGCGGCGCATTATATTCTCTCGAACGTGCGACCCGGCTCAATCATCATCCTGCACGATTACGAAAAACGGGGCGAGCACACGGCCACGACACTCGCCACGATATTGCCAGAGTTGAACAGGCGTGGCTTCCGCGTGGTAACTTTATCCGAGTTGTTCAAGTAGGGCGGGTTTCTTACCCGCCAACGGCGGCTATGGAAAGCCGCCCTACCCGCCACAGGACAGGAGGATTCTATGAAACGCAAACTGCGCGGGCTAAAACGGCAGGACATCCAACTGGATTTCAGCCTCTACCGGGTTGACGTGCCCATCCACGGCCTGCCCGATATGGAACTGAGCGTGGTGGATATTTGGCCGGAGGGGGCCGAAAAGACGATCATGTTCGTGCATGGCTATGCCGGCTGCGCCGAGACGTGGGAGTACCAGATCAACCACTTTGCGCGCGGGTATCGCGTCGTCGCGCCCGACCTGCGCGGCCACGGCCAGAGCGACGCCCCTTTCACCGAGTACACCATGCCAGAGTTGGTGGATGACATCAACACAGTGGCGGACGCGCTCGGTCTGGATAAATTTATTCTGGCTGGACATTCCTTCGGCGGCTCGATCTGTGTGGAATACGCCAACGCCTGCCCGGAGCGATTGGAAAAGCTGATCCTGATAGCGACCGCCGGCGAATACCCGCTCCCGCGCAGCGCATCCCTGCTCTCCCGCGTCCCGGCAGCCGCCTTCCGCCCCTGGTGGAAATATCGCCCCCGTTGGAACGCCGAGGTGCATGTCCTAAAGCGCATGATGCTGAACAACATGCGCCAGTGGCAGGGCTGGCCGCTGCTGGAGAAAATCAGCACGCCCACGCTCGTCATCACCGGCGAGCGAGACCGCTACTTTCCCCGTTACGTCTTTGAAAAGATAGGCGAGATGGTGCCGGGCGCTCAAGTCCTCGACGTGGGCGCTTCCAAGCACAAGGTCCAACTCGAGCGCCACCAGGCGGTCAATCGCGCCATCGAGCGGTTCATCACTCCCGAAGAGGATGGACGGCGCACCTCCTGGCGCGAGCAGGCCGCCCACGCGAAACTGCCTCAGAATCGCCCCTGGCTCAAAAGCTATGGCAAGTACACGCCCCTCACCGTCCCCATTCCGCGCCAGCCGCTATACAGATTTCTGGAAGCGGCGGCGGACAATGTCCCCAAGCGGACGGCGACCGTGTTCTACGGCTCCAAATTGACCTACCAGCAACTCGAAGGGCAGGTCAACCAGTTTGCCCACGCGCTGCACGGGCTGGGCGTCAGGCCGGGCGACCGCGTCATGGTAGTGCTGCCCAACATGCCGCAGATGATCGTCGCCTACTATGCCACGCTCAAGATCGGCGGCGTGGTGGTGCTCCCCAATCCCGACGCCGATGGGCCGGCCATCATCGAGCAAATCAGGCAGACCGGCGCTCAAGCGTTGGTCACGTTGAGAGAGTTCAGCGCGTTGGCCCGGGCCGTGCAAGCGCGCGCCCCGCTCGCTCTCATCTTTGCCGATATACGCGAGGTCGTCTCATCCTCCGTCTACAGGCACCTCCTGGCCCGCTGGGAGGCGGCCGGCATGGGCGAGCAGATCAAGGCCGATAGGAGCTATGGCGGGCAGCTGATGCGGAAACTGATGATGGACGCGCCCCGCGAGCCACCCAACGTCGCGGTCGCCAGCGGAGATCTGGCCGCCGTTCTCTACACCAGCGGCACCACCGACGAACCCAAAGGGGTGCGCCTGACCCACGCCAACCTGGTCGCCAACGCGCTCCAGACCCGGCATTGGATTCCCGACCTGCGCTACGGCCAGGAGACTTTTCTCTCGGTGCTGCCGCTGACGCACAGCTATGGCATGACCAGCGCGATGAACATCCCAATCGCCCTGGGCGCGACGATAGTGTTGCTGCCCGTTTTCGAGCTGGGGCAGGTGCTCAACCACATCAAACAGTACGAGCCAACCATCTTTCCCGGCGTCCCTTCGATCTATATGGCTATCAACCAGGCCCCCAACGCGCGCTCCTACGGGCTATCCTCTATCAAGGCCTGCATCAGCGGCGCGGCCCCACTGCCTGTCGAAGTGCAGGAGGCTTTCGAGAAACTCACCCACGGCCGCCTGGTCGAAGGGTACGGCTTGACCGAGGCCGCGCCCGTGACCCACGCCAACCCCCTCGAAGGTGCCGGTAAGGTCGGCTCGATTGGCATTCCCATCCCCAACACCGACGCCAAGATCGTGGATTTGATGACCGGCGAGGATCTCGCCGTTGGGCAGGTCGGCGAGTTGCTGGTCAAAGGGCCGCAGGTGATGCAGGGTTATTGGGACGGAGAGGATGAGGATGACGCCGAATCCGTGCTCAAAGACGGCTGGCTCCACACAGGCGACGTGGCCGTGATGGATAGTGACGGCTACTTTCAGATCATCAGCCGCAAGCGGGATACGATCCTGGCCGGCGAGTACAGCGTCTACCCGCGCGATGTGGAGGAGGTGCTTTACGAGAACAGCAAAGTGATGGAGGACGCTGTCGTGGGCGTCTCAGCTGGGAAGGAGGGGCAGCGGGTCAAAGCGTTCGTGGTGCCCCTCCTCGGCACAAATCTCTCCAAAGAGGAATTGCTCAAGCTATGCCGCCGCCGCCTGGACGAGTACGCGGTGCCGTGGGACATCGAGTTTCGGGAGAAACTGCCCAAGT
>QMOE01000214.1 GCA_003648125.1 Chloroflexota bacterium | reverse complement strand
CCGAGGGCATTGCCCTCGGCAATCCACTGCTCCAAGCCGGTCTGTGACCGGCGTGGCCGCCGAATCGCGGATTCGGCTCGAGTGGCGGAGAGCCATTGGGGGTCCCCGGCCGTTTCTCAGGAGCCTGTCCTCCCCCCGTTCCACGAGGGGAGCTAGAGGGGGCGCGATCCATGCATAGCCACTTTGCGAAATCTACAAAAGTACTGGTTTATGAGGAAGGAATAAGATAAACCAAAATTGCCAACTGGGCAAGTCATTTGTGGTACTTTACATAACTTTTAAAACACGCTCTAAGAAAGTACACAGCCTGTTCTGCTTGCGGTGACCGGTCAGAACTAGAAAGCATGAGCTAGGAAGGGCCAATCAGGCTCGAGTCCTTCACATCTAATTCTACCATTTTTCCTGTGACCGTGAAGATCACGCGCTCGCATATATTGGTCACTCGGTCGGCGGCACGTTCCAGGTTGTGAGCTACCCACAGGAGGTAGTTGGCCTGCTCTATATTACTCTGATCAGCGATAATGTAGTCAATCAAATTGCGATAGAGCTGTTCATATAGCGTATCTACCACGTCATCTTCTTCAGGGATGGCGTGAGCCAGCTCGACATCTCGTCGTACGAAGGCATCCAACGATTGGTAGAGCATATCGCGTGTCTTATCTGCCATTGCAGGTACATCAATGATGGGCTTGAGAAGCGGTTCTCTGCCGATCATCAAGTTAATCCTGGCGATTCCTTTGGCGTAATCGCCGATGCGTTCCAGTTCGGAAGCGATGTCCAACACGGCAGCGATGGTGCGCAGGTCAATGGCCGCTGGTTGTTGAGTGGCGATGAGGGCCAGGGCCTTGGACTCGATACCAAATCGCTTCTCATTGATCAGGCGATCCTGAGCGATGATTCGCCGTGCCCCCTCCACGTCGCGGCGTTTCAGTGTATCCACCGCTTCTGTGATAGCGTTCTCCACCATACTCCCTAGCGCCAAGACCTCGTCCTGCAAACGTTGCAACTCTCGATCGAAACTTTCACGAGGCATAAAACTCTCCTTTAGAACGCTGGTTCGAGATGTCAATACCCAGCTCATCCATCGCCTTGATCGCCAGGGGGTGTACGTAGCCCGAAAGCTCCGTGCCGGCCGAGTAGGCCGCCCAATCGTCGCCCAGGAAGTGATTGACCACCCCCTCGGCCATCTGGCTGCGGCACGAGTTGCCGGTGCAGAGGAACAGAACACATCGTCTCATTGCGTGTCTCCTTACGTTTTACGCACTACTTTTTATCCAAACCGCCCGGTGATGTAGCGCTCGGTCATCTCGTTCTGCGGGTTGGTAAAGATCTGGTTTGTCGGGCCATATTCCACCAGGTAGCCAGCGCGATCCTCGTTCATCATAAAAAAAGCTGTGTGGTCGGAAACCCGCGCCGCCTGCTGCATATTGTGGGTCACGATCACGATAGTGTACTTCTTCTTCAGGCGCTGCATCAACTCCTCGATCTTCAGCGTGGCAACCGGGTCCAGCGCCGAGGCCGGCTCGTCCATCAGGATCACCTCCGGCTGTACGGCGATAGTGCGGGCGATGCACAATCGCTGCTGCTGCCCTCCGGAGAGCGCCGTGCCTATCTCTTGCAGCTTATCCTTCACCTCGTCCCACAGCGCGGCGTCCCGCAGCGAGCGCTCCACCAACTCGTCCATATTCCCCTGGAAGCCGTTGATGCGTGCACCCCAGGCGATGTTCTCGTAGATTGATTTGGGGAATGGGTTGGGCTTCTGAAAGACCATGCCGATGCGCCGCCGCACCTCCACCGGGTCGACGTCGGGGTCGTAGATATTCTCCCCGCGAAAGATGACCTCCCCTTCGGCACAGGCGGTGGGATACAGCTCGTTCATGCGATTGAAAGAACGCAACACAGTACTCTTCCCGCAGCCCGAGGGGCCGATGATGGCCGTTATCTCGTTCCGTCTGATTGCCAAATTGACCCGCTCGACGGCACGGAAGTCGCCGTAGTAAATGCTCAGATCCCGCGCCTCGATGGCATAACCGTTGTCTTCTACTCGAATGTTACTCTCACTCATCTATAATCTCCTGCTGTAACGATTGCGCAGCACCACCGCCAAGGCGTTGAGGGTAATGATCAACAACAGCAAAATGATGATGGCGCCGGCCGCCAGGTTGCGGTACTCGTCCTGAGGACGCGCAGTCCACTGAAAGACCTGGATAGGCAACGTAGTGAACTTGGAGAACGGCCCTCGCGGGTCAATGGCCACGAAGGTCGAAGCGCCCACCACTACCAGCGGCGCCGTCTCGCCGATGGCGCGCGAGACCCCCAGGATCGTGCCGGTGAGAATGCCGGGCAACGCATTGGGCAACACGTGCCACCAAATCGTCTGCCACTGCGTCGCCCCCAGGCCGTAACTGGCCCGCCGCAGCGCGTCGGGCACGGCGCGGATGGCCTCCTGAGCGTTGATGATGATCAGCGGCAGGATCAAAAGCCCCAGCGTCATTCCCGCCGAGAGGATGGTGCGCCCGTTGGCCGTGGTAGGATCGGTCGCACCGAACATTGCCCCGCTGGTCAGCACCTCCAGCGCCCGCACGAAGATGGCCAGCCCCAGCAGCCCATAGATGATCGATGGCACGCCGGCCAGGTTGTTGATGTTGGTCTGCAGCAGGCGAGTCAGCCAGTTGTCGGGCGCGTACTCCTCCAGGTAGATCGCCGCGCCGACTCCGGGAGGGAACGCGGGCAAGATGGTGATGGCGATGGTCCACAGCGAGCCCAGGATCGCCGTCCGTATCCCCGCCTGTTCAGGATCGCTGGACTGAGATGCCGTGAGCAACCGGCGGTTCAGCCAACTGCGGAATTGCAGCGTAGCGTCCGGAAACTCCTCGGCGACCGCGGCCTCGATCTCGTCGCGGGCGAAGATGGATTCGTAGAGCGACCAGGTCTCGACCGCCTGTGGGGCGACGACGTGCTGCCAGACCAGTCGATAGACCTCCTCTCGGCTTCGCTGAGCGAAAGGACGGTCATACTCGAAGCGGCGAAACAAGCCCTTGGAGACATGTTCCTGCAGCACCGCTACCAATTGCTCCTTGGAGAGCTCCTCCACTGAAACGCCCCCGACGGCCAGCGCGGCGGGATCGACCTGGTTTTCGATAGCCACCAACCCGAAGGTCTGGTTGAGGACGCTGTAGAGCAGCGCGCTCAAGAAAATGATGCCCACGATGGTGGAGGCCTGAAAGAGCGTGTGCCAGATCTGTCCGGTCCGACGGCGCTGCGAGATATTTTCCTCGAATGCGCCGTTTGCGGATATGCTTTTCATCAGTACACCTCCCGATAGCGACGCACGATGCACTGGCTGATGACGTTCAGCGTCAGGGTCATGAAGAACAGCAGCAGTCCGATGGCGAAGATGCTGTTGTAGTCAATGGAATCGTAACTGATGTCGCCGCCGCTGATGCGCACGATGTGGCCGGTCATCGTCTCAGCCGCCTGGAAGGGATTGAAAGTGAAGGCCGGTCCGGCCCCGGCGGCGATGGCCACGATCATCGTCTCGCCGATGGCGCGGGAGATGGAGACGATGAAGGCCGCCGCGAGGCCGGAAAAGGCCGCCGGCACCACCACCTGCAGCGCCGTCTCAACCCTCGTAGCCCCCATCGCGTAGGCCGCCTGGCGCAGAGCGTTCGGCACGGCGCTCAGCGCGTCCTCGCTCATCGAGGTCACCATCGGCAAAATCAAGATGCCCATCACGATGCCGGCCGAGGCCATATTGTAGACCTCGACCACGTCTCGCCCCAGGATGGAGCGCAGCAAAGGCGTCATAAACGTCAGGGCGAAGTAACCGTACACTACGGTGGGAATGCCGGCCAGCACCTCCAGGATCGGCTTAAGGGTCTTCCGGGCCCGCTCCGAGGCGTACTCGCTCAGATAGATCGCCGTGCTGAGCCCCAGCGGCAGGGCCACCAGCATCGCTATGCTGCTGGTGATCAACGTGGAGATGACCAGCGGCAGAACGCCGAAGTGACCGATCTGCGGGTTCCACTTTGTGCTGGTGAAGAACTCGCGCAGGGTCGCCCGGCTGGCCTTGAACAGCGTGGCGCCGGCGTCGTGGGCGGCGGCAGCCGTTCCTTGCTGCCCCCGGGCGACAGTCAGCGCGTCGCTGGTCCGGGATACGATTTGCATCACTTCCTCGTCGAGGCGGACGATGTCCCCTTCGCGCAGGACGGCCCCACCCTGGCTGACCTCAAAGGTGGCCGCTTGAGCGCCGACGTCGGCGACGATGCGCTTGTTGGTGTTCTCCCACGACTGGCGGGTGAAGAAATGCAGCGATTCCCGGGCCAGTTCGTAGACGATGCCCACGGTGGTGAAAATTGACGTTACAGCGCATATAAGTAAGAAGCTTTGAATGACTTTTTCTCCCAGGCGAGGCTTGCGTCTCAGATCTACCGCCGCGACGCCGGTCGCCTGCACATCCAGCGATAACGCCGTGTCTCTCATCCACAATTCCCCTTGCATATTCACCTCCAACCCACAAGGTGCTCGGCGACTGGATAGCGCCGAGCACCACTGGATTTTACTTATCGATCTTTACTACTGCCCCATCGCGTCGAGCCAGGTTTGCCTGGAGGCGTCGAGCGCCTCCTCGCTGGCAGGGAAGTAACCTACAGCTCGGATCTCTTCGTTCACGTAGGTCAGGAAGAAGTTGATGAAACCCGCCACCTGTGGCTTCTGCTGCATAATCTCGGCCGTGGAGTAGATGAAGAGCGGCCGCGCCAGCGGATAGGAGCCGTTGTCCACATTCTCCGCACTCGGCTCCACGCCCTCGATGGAGAGCACCTTCAACTTGTCCTCATTCTCGGCGTAATAGGCGTAACCGAAGAAGCCGATGGCGTAGGGGCTACCCGATACGCCCTGCACCAGCACGTTGTCGTCCTCGCTCAACTGCGTGTTGGCCGCGCTCAGGATCGGCTCCTCGTTCTCGTCGAAGACCTCCTCGACGAAGTAATCGAAGGTGCCGCTGTCCGTGCCGGGGATGAAGCGCTGGATCGGCTCGTCCGGCCACTCGGGGTTCACGTCGGTCCAGGTCTCGGCCTGGTCGGAGAAGATCAGGGCCAGCTGCTCCATCGTGACGTTCGCGACGAAATCGTTCTCCGGGTTGACTACCACGGCCAGCGCGTCGGTGCCCACGCGGAACTCGATCGGTTCGCGTCCGTTCTCCTGGCAGCTCTTCACCTCTGATTCCTTGATCGGGCGGCTAGCGTTT
>QMOE01000213.1 GCA_003648125.1 Chloroflexota bacterium | reverse complement strand
AGTTCGATTCGACCCGGTGATGCTCGTGGGCCACATCTTTGAAGGTAGTGCCGCCGGAGCAGCCAGAGGTGACGACACGCAGCTTTGGGGACTCGATGTCGTGCTTGAGCCAGACGTCCACATGCCGCTTCCCGCCGCATAATTCCGCTGTTGCGACCTCATCTAGCTCCTCGATCAATCCTTCATTGAACAGGAAACCGATCGCCAGTTCCTCCAGATGGGTCGGCGTACACATTGAACTGATCAGCGGTTTACCGTTCACGTAGAAGGTGATCAATTCCTCGACGGGTACGACGCCGTGTACTGGCCGGCTTTCGGCGTCATAGTAGCCGGTGTATGTGAGAGGGTATGCGCCCGTGTTGTCCATTTTATGCTTTGCCCAGTAACTGCATCACTTGCTTGGTCACCGCCTCGACGGTGAAGCCGAACTTGGTCATCAGCACCTCGTAGGGAGCCGACGCGCCGAACCGATCCAGCCCCAACACAGCGCCGTTCGGGCCGACGTATTTATCCCATCCCTGCGTCACCCCGGCCTCGATTGCCAACCGCGCCGTCACCAGCGGCGGCAGCACCGACTCACGATACGCCAGGGGTTGCGCGTCAAAGAGTTTCCAACTGGGCATACTCACCACGCGCACCGCTATCCCTTTCTGGGCCAGCAGGTCTCGCGCATCCAACGCCAGGTGTACCTCGGAGCCGCTGGCGATGATCAGCGCGGCGGGCACGCCGGAACTCTCGGCCAGAATGTAGCCCCCGTGGGCGACGTTTTGAGCTGCGTTGTGCATGGTCTCGAACAGCACGGGTAATTTCTGACGGGTGAGAATCAGCGCGGTAGGCCCGTCTCGCTGTTCCAGTGCCACGCGCCAGGCCGCAGCGGTCTCGTTAGCGTCGGCCGGGCGGATGACGGTCAGGTTGGGGATGGCCCGCAGCGCCGCCAGGTGTTCGACCGGCTGGTGGGTGGGGCCGTCCTCACCGATCCAGATCGAGTCGTGGGCCCAGACGTAGACGGCCGGCAGGTGCATCATCGCTGCCAGACGTACCGCTGGACGCATATAGTCCGAAAAGACCAAAAAGGTGCCGCCATAGGGAATCACCCCGCCGTGCAGAGCCAGCCCGTTCAGAATGCTGCCCATCGCGTGCTCGCGCACGCCAAAGTGAAGATTCCGTCCAGCAGGGGTCTGGGGCTGGAAATCCGCATAATCATTGAGCCGTGTGTTGTTGGAGGGAGCCAGGTCGGCCGAGCCGCCGATGAGGGTGAGGAGGACAGGAGCGAGCGCGTTCAGCGTTGCGCCGGAGGCTTTGCGCGTCGCCAGCGGGCCGTCGCCGGGAGTGAAGGTGGGGAGCGCGTCCGCCCATCCTTCTGGCAACTCCCCTGCCCACAACGTCTCCAGCAGCGTGGCCTCTTGGGGGTGCGCCGTCCGGTAACGCTCGAAAGTCTCCTGCCATTGGGCCTCTGCCTGCTGCCCTTGCTCGCCTGCCTGACGGAACGCTGCCAGTGCTTCATCGGGGATCAAGAAATGGGCATTGGCCGGCCAGCCGAGAGCTTCTTTGGTTAGCCGTACCTCATCCTCTCCCAGCGGCGAGCCGTGGGCGGCGGCGCTATCCTGTTTGTGCGGGCTGCCGTAGCCGATGTGGGTGTGGCACACGATGAGGGAAGGGCGCTTTGTCTCTTCCTGCGCGGCGCGGATGGCCGTCTCGATCCCGTCCAGGTCGTATCCATCCACTTTTTGCACGTGCCAGTCATAAGCCCGGAAGCGGGCTGGGACGTCTTCGGTGAAGGTGCTGTCGGTCGAGCCTTCGATGGAGATTTCGTTGTCATCGTAGAGATAGATGAGCTTGCCCAGCTTTAGATGCCCCGCCAGGGAGGCTGCTTCGTGGCTCACCCCCTCCATCAGGTCGCCATCGGAGACGATGCCATAGGTAAAGTGATCGAATATGGTCAAGCCGGGCCGGTTGAATGTGGCAGCCAGGAAACGCTCGGCAATCGCCATCCCCACCCCGGTGGCAAAGCCCTGTCCCAGGGGGCCGGTGGTCATCTCGACGCCCGGGGTGAGGCCGTACTCGGGGTGACCGGGCGTGCGGCTGCCCCACTGGCGAAAGTTCTCCAACTCTGCCAGTGGCAGATCGTAACCAGTGAGGTGGAGCAGGCTGTAAAGCAGCATTGAGCCGTGTCCGGGCGAAAGAACGAACCGGTCGCGGTTGGGCCAGGCGGGATGGGCCGGGTTATGCTTGAGGAAGCGTGCCCATAACACGTAAGCCATATCCGCTGCCCCCATCGGCATACCGGGGTGACCAGAGTTGGCTTTTTGCACGCCGTCTATCGCCAGCGTGCGGATGGTGTTGATGCAAAGTTGGTCCAGATTGGTTTTCATTGCTGATTTTCTCCGCTTTGTCGTGGCCGTAGGATTCATATGGGTGTGTTTCAAATGGGTTGGGTAGGCGCGCTTTCCATAGCGCGCGGTATGGAAACCGCGCCTACTTTTAACTGAAATGAAACGCACCTGATTCATATTGTACCTGGAAAAGCAGTGTTGGCAAGATAAGAACAGGCCGTCCCCGTGTTAGGGACGGCCCGTTGATGTGATCAGATCGACGGAATCACTCGCTCATAATGATGACCGAAACTGATCCGTCCTCGCCGCTCAATGTGATGTTGGCGGTACTTTCGCCTTTGGTGTAGCTCAACATTGCGTTGCCGGGGGCGGTGAAGGAATCCCCCGTCTCGCTCCAACCGTTGGCCGGCATTTGTTCTTGATAAAAGGCCAGCACAGCGTCGAAGGAACTGGCCGATTCGTACATTGTCATGCCGCTCATCGTAGTCATGTTGGTTGCATCGGCCATGATGGGAAACTCGCTCTCCGTGGCCTCGCAGCCGGGCGGAGGCTCGATAGTGATGGACGTGTTGATGTCACGTATCTCGTACTCCCACTCGATGTGCCCGGTTTGCTGGGACTCGGGGTCAGTGCCCTCGGCCTGCATCACGTACTTGACGACGTAACCCCCGTCCACCGCTATCCACACATCACCCTGGGCGCTGGCAAAGTCTCCCCCTAGCATAGAAGTTTCATCGAAAGCATAGTGTTGGCAGGGAATGCCGTTGATGGTTTCATCAGGCCGGACGCGGTGGGCGTTCTCCAGCCCGCCCATGACGTCTTCAGGCTTGAAGAATTCCGTATCCATTGCATCCTCTCCGGCCGAGGATGAGATGCATTGCCCCTCCCCCACAACGATGTACTGTTGATCGCCGATCTGGACGGTCTCGAAACTTTCATCTGTGTCGCCACTCCGAATCACGACGTGCTGGGCGAACGGGTCGCGCACGTATTCTATATCCATTTCGAGAACCTGTTGCTCTGTTCCGCTGTCTGTGGTGTCCTCAAAGGTCATCTTGACGTGGCTGCGGTAACTATCCAGGTCTTGCAGCCCCTCGGTGATGGAGGAGAGGCTGGCTTCTTCTCCTCCATCCTCCGGCTCCACTGCTTCGGCGGTAGGCTCGGCTGCCTCCTCTCCTGAAGGAGTTTTCTCTGTCTGGGGCGGGGTCTCTGCGTCTCCTCCGCTCAACCCGCAGCCCAGCGACAAGCCGATCAGCAGGATTAGGGGGAGAAGCAATTTCAGTAATTTGGTCACAATGTGCCTCCTTAATTATTTTTTTGATATGGGTAGGTCTTGTAGAGGATACGATTATCTCACAATCAGTCGCCGTGTCAAGCGTAAGGATAACAAAGGGTGTCCGTCAAATTTTTACGTCGAGTGGTGGTCTTGTCTGGGAGCGCGGGCGTCCCCGCTGAAGGGGCGAGGCACTGCCTCGCCCTTACGACCCACCCGCATTTTTGCGGTCAAGATGACCGCGTTCCGTGGCGCGCAAGAAAATGACGCACATCCGATAATAAAAGCGTCGGCCCTTGAACAGGGCCGACGCGAGCAGGGGCAACACAATCCGTCAGGACTAGGCCGGGGGGCTGATCCTACGATATTGGAGCATTAATTATGAGAATCAATAGGCTGTTTGATCGCTCTTGGAGTTAATGGAACAGTAACACGATCAGCGCCAGGCCGACGACTACGAGCGCGAGAGCCGGCAGAGCGCGGGCCAGGGGGCGGACGTCTGGTTGGAACATTTTCTTCTCTCCTCATAACACACTGGCAATGGGTGATGGCTCTCGGTGAGCCACTTGCAGGTGTCATTATATTATCATCATCTCTTTGCAACCTCAATAGGCTATTTGTACCACTTGCCCCCCCCCGCAGCCAAGTGCGGTAGAATGTGAGTCGGCCCGGTGCGTTCCAATCGGGAACGCGGATGGTGTTACATTGACAATGTCTGTTCTCCAAGGATGAAAATATGGCCGCACTGGGCCTGGGGGAGTGCTGATTCCTCAAACACAAGTTTATTCTCGGTCTACTCAGCATGTCATTGCGAGAAGCAGAGCGACGAAGCAATCTCATCCTTGCAATGAGGAGATTGCTTCGCTGCGCTCGCAATGACATATTCGTTCCCTTGATGACATTGATCATAAACCGAGTTCACCCTCAAGGACGAAAATGTAGGTCACGTTTTTAACGTGACGACTCTGATTCGTTACGCTGCAAGCGTGACCTACTGGCGGGCCTTAACCGAACTGTAATCCTCTTTCGGCAACTCTTGTGGTATCATAGGAATGATTTCACCGACGCCAACGCCCCAAGACGGCTTGGCGTCTTGGTTTCAGGGGGAATGATGCCCGCCAACTTGATTTCGCGCCTGATCCTGGCGGCGACGCTGGCCTGGGCCCAGGTGCTGAGACTTGGCCCCTACGTGGCCGGTGGTATCCTGCTGGCGTTGCTACTGGGCCGGCTGGATCTGCCTCGCCGCTGGGGGCATTGGCTGAACCGCAGCAGGCCGGGAACGGTGTTAGGGGCCGCTTGCCTGGGCGGCGCCTCGCCGCTGTGTACCTACGGCACGGTGCCGGTGTTGATGGAACTCGTGCGCAACGGCGCGTCGCCCGGCCCGGCTCTGGCTTTTCTGGTTGCTTCCTCACTCCTCAACCCCCAATTGTTTATCCTGATGGCCGGCGGTCTGGGACTGCCCCTGGCACTGGCGCAGATGGTTGGGGTACTGTTGCTCAGCCTGCCGGCAGGGTTGCTGGCCCGGCGCTTGAGGCCAGAGATATTCCTGAGCGCAGAGACGCTCTCACCTGACTCTTTCCCATCCCGACATTCTAACGCCCATAATACCTTCCTCCGCCTCACCGAGACGGTGGGCCTGTACTTTGTCGTGGGCGT
>QMOE01000212.1 GCA_003648125.1 Chloroflexota bacterium | reverse complement strand
CGTGGGCGAGGTGCTGGGCAACGTAGGGCAAATTTCCAGTTTGCCCCACCGATAGAGCATCTTGAGTAGGGCAGGTTTCCATACCTGCCGCCGATAGAACAGGAGTGATGAGAATATGGAACAGCGTAAATCAGCCACCGTCGTATCGCCGTCCTTCATCCCGCGTGTACCAACCTCGATCAAAGAGACCGGGCTGGGCCTGGGATTCCTGACTGACCTGGCACTCAAGATCATGTACTTTGAGGGGAACCTCTCGGGCTACGAGCTGGCCGAACGGATGAAACTCCCCTACAACGGCGTAGTAGACCATGTACTGGAATTTCTCAAACGGGAGAAACTGTGCGAGGTAAAAGGGGCCGGCGGGTTCGCGGAGGCAGCTTACCAGTACGCCATCGCCGAAAAGGGGCGCGCTATGGGGCGCGAGGCACTCGCCCGCAGCCAATACGCGGGGCCTGCGCCCGTCACGCTAGACGCTTACTACAAAGCAATACGCGCTCAGCCCCTGGGCAGAGTAGTCGTTCATCAACGCAAGATGCGCCAGGCTTTATCCCACCTGGTCATCGGTGAAGAAACCTTCGCCCATCTCGGGCCGGCAGTCAACTCGGGCCGCTCCATTTTTCTCTTTGGATATCCAGGCAACGGCAAAACCGCCATCGCCGAAAGCATCGGTAAAATGATTCTGGGAGACGCCATGCACGTCCCCTACGCAATAGAAATCGGCGGGCAGGTCATCAGAGTCTTTGACTCGGTCAACCACATACGAGTAGATGAATCCGCCACCAGCAAGAACATTGACCCGCGCTGGGTGCGCATCCGGCGCCCCGTCATTACCACTGGAGGCGAACTGACCCTGGAAGCACTCGACCTGGTCTATGACGAGAACAACAAGTATTACGAAGCCCCCTACCAGATGAAATCCAACGGCGGCATGTTGTTGATTGACGACTTTGGCCGCCAGCAAGCCCGGCCCCGCGATCTTCTCAACCGCTGGATCGTGCCGCTGGAAAAGCGCGTGGACTATTTGACCCTCCACACTGGCCGCAAGATCGAAGTGCCCTTTGACGTGCTGATCGTCTTTTCGACCAACCTGGCCCCCCGCGACCTGGTGGACGAGGCTTTCCTGCGCCGCATCCGCCACAAAATCGAGATCAAAAACCCCTCCTGGGACGAATACCGCGAGATTTTCCACCGCATGTGCGAAACCAAAGAGGTGCCATACGATGACCGAGGACTGGCCTATCTGATCCAGGAGCACTACCTCAAGCCCGACCGGGCCAAACGGGCCTGCCATCCCCGCGACCTGTTAGACCAGTTGACCGACATCGCCCGCTACCTGAACGTGCCGGCCAGATTGAACAAGGACCTGATTGACCGCGCCTGCAAAGCATATTTCGTCGAGATATGATCAGGTGCCCGGCACTTTTCGGCAAGTGCCGGGCACCTTGAAAACTTGATCTTTTCCGTGTCCTCTGTGTCTCTGTGGTTAGATGACCTTTCTCAGGAGAGTCGTGGATGAACTTTTTCGCTCACGGACACACACTAAACATCGCTCACCGAGGAGCCAGCAGCGCCGCGCCGCCCAACACGCTGGCCGCCTTTGAAAAAGCTGCGGAACTGGGCGCCGACGGGATCGAGTTCGACGTCCACCTCTCAGCCGACGGCGTACCGGTCGTCATCCACGATTTCACCGTGGACGATACCACCGACGGCCGCGGCCGCGTGGCTGACCTGACGCTCGCCCAACTCGAACAACTCGACGCTGGCTCATCCTTCGATCCCGCCTTTGCCGGCGAGCGTATCCCCACACTGACGCAAGTGCTAGAGACCTGCGGGAACCGGCTGCTGCTGAACATTGAGCTAAAAGACTTGAGCCTGCGCGATAGCGGGCTGGAACGAGCCGTCATCGCCCAGGTCGAACGGCACGGACTGAACGACCGTGTGATTCTCTCCTCGTTCAACCCATTTTCCCTGCACCGGGCCAAGAAAATCGCCCCCCACATCCCGGTGGGGTTGCTCTACGCCCCCAACCTGTCGCTGCCCCTGCGCCGCGCCTGGCTGGCCCCGCTCTTTCCCCACGAAGCCCGCCACCCTGAGCACTCGATGGTGGACGCCCGCTACATGGCCTGGGCACACCGGCGCGGCTACCGGGTCAACACCTGGACGGTGGACGACCCGGACGAGATGCGCCGTCTCATCGCCCTGGGCGTGGATTCCATCATCACCAACCTCCCCGACGTGCTGTGTATGGTTCAAAAGTGACCGGCACCTGAGAGATGCCGGTCACTTGCATCGTGGTCATCAGTCGCCACGACTGCGCGCTGTTTCGACCCGCCAGGCCATCGTGACGCCATCCTCGCTGACCGTCACCGCTTGCAGCGTGCTGTTGGGATTGCGCTGACCGGATCGCTCCAACCTGGTCGCCGTGCGCTCGTTCCAGACCGCCACGCGCTCCTCCTCGATGGGCTTGTCATTGAGTTTCACGTCAGAGATCGTCACGGTCAAATGGCCGTCGCTCACGCCCAGGTCGAGCCGGAAAGTCATCGTGTCGAGCTCGTCGCTCATTACCCGCTCGCGCTCAGAAGTGACGAGGATGTACCCGTCGTGCAGATCGGCCGTAAACTCGCGCACCAGCGGGTCAGCGATAGCCGCCTCAAGCTCCTCCTGCAGGGCATCGCCAGTCATGCTCGATTCCACCGCCAGCGAGCCATCGGGATTGCGCTCCACATCCACACTGCACGCGCTCACCGCCAGGGCCATCACCACCAACAAACCTAACATCATGATCCTGCTTTTCATCGTCCGTACCTCCTTTGATTTGAATTTTTGGTAACTGCCCAACTTGTCATTGCGAGCCGCGCTTTTTGCGGCGAAGCAATCTCCAATTTCCGAGGTGGGGATTGCTTCGTCGCTCTGCTCCTCGCAATGACAGGAAAAAATCGCCATGGCTGAGCAGTTACAATTTTTTGAACTTGCGCTCATTGTAGCAGAATGAACGCCGGCGGTATAGTCCACAGCGTCACCACCCGGCGTGCGCCCGCTCACCTCTCGACGTGACACGAGTCATACTCTAAAGTGACACCGCTCAGTATTGCATTGGGAACAGGCCCTGCTATAATGGGAAGCATGAAACGGACATCTCTCGAACCCGGCCTGTTGCAGGTCTTTCGCTGGTTCGTCGGCGGACGGTTGGTGCTGCTATTGCTATCACTGTGCGCGCAACTGATCCAGCGAGAGCCGCGCACCCTGCGTTACCCGCTCCTGGGCATCGCCTGGTCGGTTTTTCTACTGGGCTATCTCTCGTGGCCGTGGCTGCGCGAGCGGTTGGGCAGAGCTTACCTGCCGCTGGCGCTGACGGCGGCCTCGGCTGGCCCCATCGTCGAGTACGCGCTGACGCTTGGCCTGCGCCTGGCAGCGGGCGTAACTGGCGCCGACGTCATCGCGGACGTGTGGCAACTCATCCTCGTGCTCTTTGTGCCGCTGATCCTGATTGCCTGGCAGTACAACTTGAGGAGCGTGATCGCGTTCTGCATCGGCACTACCATGCTCGATTGGACACTGCTCGTCTGCCTGGCCATAATCTGGCGCTCGCGCCTGGGGACTGCGGCCAGTCTGGTATTCGTGCGCAGCCTGCTGTTCGCGCTGGTTGGGTACGTGGTGACCAGACTGATGAAGGAGCAGCGATCCCAGCGCGAGGCGTTGGCGCAGGCCAACGCCAAACTGGCCCGCTACGCCGCCGCCCTCGAACAACTCGCCACCAGCCGCGAGCGCAACCGGTTGGCGCGCGAACTGCACGACACGCTGGCCCACACCTTGAGCGCGGTGGCCGTACAGCTCGAAGCGACGAGCGCGCTGTGGGATGACGACCCTCCCACGGCCCGCGCCATGCTGGAGCAATCCCTGGCGGCGACGCGCGAGGGGCTGAGCGAAGCTCGCCGCGCCATCCACGCCCTGCGCGCCGCCCCGCTGCAAGACCTGGGACTGGCGCTGGCGATCCGCACCCTGGCCCAGTCGGTCGCGGCGCGGGCCGGCCTGGCGCTCGACCTGCACGCGCCGGAACGCATTGACGACCTGGAGCCGGAAATCGAACAGGCCATGTACCGCATCGCCAACGAGACGCTGACCAACGTGACGCGGCACGCCGGCGCGCGCCGCCTGACGGTACGGCTCGACCAGACTGACAGCCAGTTGACACTGACCATCTCGGACGACGGGTGCGGCTTTGACGCCGCCAGCCCCCCGCACGACGACCAGTACGGGCTGCAGGGCATGCGCGAGCGAGCCGAGATGATCGGAGGCACGCTGGAAATCGAAAGCCAGCCAGGAGAGGGAACGACCGTCCGGCTGACAGTGGAGGCAGCGAAATGATCCGCGTGTTGATCTGTGACGACCAGGACGTCGTGCGCGAGGGGCTGCGGGCGATCCTGAGCACCGCGCCGGGAATCGAGGTCGTCGGCCAGGCCAGAGACGGCGCCGAGGCGCTGGAACTCGTCCCCCAGACCCGGCCCGATGTGGTGCTGATGGACCTAAAGATGCCCGGCATGAACGGCGTCCAGGCCACCCGCGCCATCCGCGACCGCTACCCCGACGCGCGTGTGCTCGTGCTCACGACCTACGACGCCGACGAATGGGTTTTCGACGCCATCCGCAGCGGGGCGGCCGGCTACCTGCTCAAAGACACCCCGCGCGCGGGGCTGATCGAGGCAATCGAGGGCACCGCCGCCGGCAAGACCCACGTGGATCCGGCGGTCGCCGGACGGCTGTTCGCCCACGCGGCCCAAGTCGCTGCGCCGCCCCGGACCTCAATCGCTGACGATCTGAGCGCGCGCGAGTTGGACGTACTGCGCCTCCTGGCGCGCGGCCTGAACAACGCCGACATTGCCCAACGATTGTATCTCTCGGAAGGCACGGTGCGCAACTATGTCAGCGCCATTCTGTCCAAGCTGGACCTGTCCGACCGCACTCAGGCGGCAGTGCTGGCGCTGCGGCACGGGCTGGTCGGCGCGAACGACGAGCTGTAGGAGCAATTCACTACCGGATACTTTTTGTCTTTACGCAGAGTTACACAGAGACTCCACAGAGCCACACAGAGAATCTTGGAAAAAGCGTCTTTAAATCCGAGCCGAAAATGTGTTCATGTCGAGCTTTTCTGTTTTTCGACATAGTAGTGAATTATGTGCTCATAGCTCTCTCTGAACATCCGTCATTCCGAGCGAAACGGAGCGCAGCGGAGTGGAGTCGAGGAATCTCCGTTTTCGCAGGCAAAGCTATTCGGAGATT
>QMOE01000211.1 GCA_003648125.1 Chloroflexota bacterium | reverse complement strand
GTAGGGCCAAATTCGCCGCAAAAGCCGCTCGCTTGGTTTCGATACAGCCCTTCGGGCCTACTCAACCAGCGCTCGCTGCTGCGCAGTCGTATCTGTGTTGGATTCTCCCAAATCAAATGAAACGCACCCAAATCATTTATGAGTCTTGACTTTCAACATGCCCTGTGCTAAACTGACTTTAGTGGGCAAGTTTGCAGGTAACGCAACCCCGAAAGGAGCAAGCCATGCAAAAAGACTTTCATTACTACTGCGTAGCAGTTCTCGCCAAAGCGGCCGGCTTTAACAAGAAAGACTCGCTCATCATCGCCTATGCCTCCCAGTACGTTGACGACTCGACCGAGAGCGAACTCATCCGCCTCAAAATTCCTGGAGCCGACCTCAAGTTCGACCCGGTGCGCACTGCCTACGCCGGTCTCGACCTGGTCGGCTCGCTGTCCTGGTCAGCTCAAAAGCGGGTGTATATTCCCTTCCACTTTATCCCGCCTCTGCCCTTTTCCCCCAAAGAGAGCAATGCCTTCTCGTTCGTCACGCAACCTGCCGCTGACGAACAAAATGGAGAAAAGAAATCGTTTGCCGAGTTACTGCTGGAAGAAGCGGCGGGGGAGTCGCGGAGGAAGCGCTGGCGGCGCCTGTGCCGCATCGGAGTTGCGCTTCACACGTATGCCGATACCTGGGCGCACCAGCGTTTCTCCGGGCGTCACAATCGGGAAGAAAACGACGTGGAGAACATCTGCGTGTGGGCCAATGACGACTACAAACACTTGAAGCTGGAGAACCTGATCCTGGACGCGCTGCCACAAATAGGCCACGCGGAGGCCGGGTACTTTCCCGACCTGGCGTTCCAAAAGTGGAAGTACGATTCCAGGCAGTCGCCCCCCACCATGGAACGGGATAACGTCGAGTTATTCCTCCAAGCGGCCCAGGCGATCTATGATGCCCTCCTCCCGATGAAAAAGACCAGGCCGGACGAGCCAATCCCGTGGAAGAAAATCGCGCCCGACATTCGCCAACTGTTCGAGGGCAAGCCTGTCATCAAGGTGGAGACCGCCGACCGGTTGACCATGCGGGCGTACCGGCACTATCACGCCACAGATCTCGAGGGACGGTGCAAAAAGTGGCAGAAAAAGTTCAGTCACCTGTTCCAGCCATACCCGGCCGGCCATTCCTATAGCTACAATCACTTGAAATGGCGCAGAGATGCGCTAAAGGGAGATACCGATTGGGACAACTGGTCGCAAAAAGAGTGGGATCAGATGCGCCCTCTGGAGTTGGCGGGGTCGGAGGACGATTTTTGGAACTCGCTATGGGTTCACTTTCACCGGGCGGCACTGCGCCAGCGCCACTTTGTGCTGGAGAATATGCCCTAACGGTATCTTCTCAAAAAGTTGGGGCATTTGTAGGCCGGATTGGTAATCCGGCTGGTCGGAATACCATTCCGACCTACATTCCCCCGGATTATTGAGATGATACCCCTAACGTATCCTACAAGAAATGGCTCATCGTCGCGGCCCCTGACGCCGCTGTCGCCCTGCCCCAACGCCCCCATGCGACTTGAGCAGTGGGACAAATTGGCAGTTTGTTCCACGTTCTCTAACTGAGAAAATCGCGCAGTTTGCGACTGCGACCGGGGTGACGCAATTTGCGGAGCGCCTTTGACTCGATCTGCCGCACGCGCTCGCGCGTCACACCAAAGGCTTGCCCGACTTCTTCCAACGTGTGGCTTTCCCCGTCCTTTAGCCCAAAGCGCATTTCCAACACCGAGCGCTCCCGATCGTTGAGCGAATTGAGAATAAAGTGCAACTGCTCCTTGAGCAACTGGCTGGAAGTCGCGTCGGCCGGCCCAGGGATAGTATCATCCTCGATAAAGTCGGACAACATACCGCTATCCTCTGTCCCAACCGGCGTCTCCAACGACATCGGCTCCTGTGAAATACGCAGGATGCGCCTCGCTTTGGCAGAAGCGCGACGCAGCCGGTGCTCCAACGAAGGAGACAATGAATCCCCTGCTTCCCTGGCCTGAAAAACAGCCACCCTTACTTCTGAATCCAACAAATCCGATTTCAGCGCCAATTCTTCCATCGTAGGCTCGCGGCCCAACTCTTGCACCATCTGCCGTTGCAGACGGAGCAAGCGATTAATCGTATCCACCATATGCACGGGGATGCGAATAGTACGAGCCTGGTCGGCAATCGCCCTGCTGATCGCTTGCCGAATCCACCAGGTGGCATAAGTCGAGAACTTGAACCCTTTGGTATGGTCGAACTTTTGTGTCGCCCGCAGCAGCCCGATATTCCCTTCTTGAATCAAATCCAGGAATGAAATGCCACGCCCCAAATAGTGCTTGGCGACGTTGACCACCAGGCGCAGGTTAGATTGGGCCAAGAGTTGCATGGCGCTCGCTGCATGCTCATCCAAACCGGCCCACGCTGCCGCAATCTCTTCTTCGTCCGGCATCATCCGCCTGACTTTGTACCACGTGGGGAACTTTTGTCGTTTGTTCCACTCCTCGCAGATCAAATCCAGCATAGAGTCAGGTACGAGGTAAAGCAGGAGCAAAGCGTCAAAAAGGTCACCGGTGAAAGCCGCCCAAGTTCCGTCTATTGATTCCGTCAACCCCGTCTGTTTCAAAAAATCGTAGAGACAAGATGGGACTTGAGGTAGCAACGTGCGACGGATTGCTCTAGCTTCCTCTGCTAACGCAGCCAAGTCAGGCGCGGGCAGGTTCAGACGCTTGCAGTTCTTGAGCACGGCGGCCCACGCCTTACGCAATGAATCCAGAATAGCTTTGAGAGTCCCTCGCCCGTCTTGCTCACCCGTGCGTGCCCGCAGGTCTCGAAAATAAACTGCCGCTTCTTGCTGAGTGGAGAGCCATATCTCCTGATGCTGCTCCAGGAGCGGCACGCGCCCAATTTCGTGCAAGTACATCTGCACCGGGTCGTTCGTCGCTCCGATCAAAACGTCGTCCGTAGTATCTGCTAGGTCCTCCTCTATTCCCTCCAACTCGTCCGGAGATGGTTCATCTATTTCCTGCAAGGCAGCAGTAGCATCTCCTCTTTGATGGTCCGATGAATCCTTCTCCGCATCTGGCAGGATCAAGGCAGCCTCAGGCAGGGTCGCTAGAATGTGCTCCGATTCCTCAGGGGAATCCATCACGTCTGGCGTATCTGTGTTCATTGTATCGGGATTGGATTCGCGTCTCTCACTCATAGACACCTCGGTCTCAAACTACGCCCACTGCTTCGCCAGCGCCTGTTGTGTGCGCAACAACATCTCCTTGTACGTCCGCAGTGCCCCAATATATTGCTCCGCTCTTATGTCTCCCGCCTCTTGGGCCTCGAGGGTCAGGAAGCTTAGCTCCCGGCCCAACCGTCTGAGATTGCGGTCCCGCAGCCGCAACAACGTCCGTGCTACATCGCGCACCTGTTGCTCGTCGGCAAGTTCGGCCTCGTCAGGCACAAGCAGTTCCTCCAACCGCGCATGCAGGTCAGAGGCCAAGCGCGCCCGCAGTTCCTCGGCGGGAACGGGATGCCCGTCCATCGGAATCGCTTCAAATATCACCCGATTGCTGGTCTTTTGGAAATCCTGCCCCTGTAGGGAATCCAAGTGGTTATCCTCGAGTATCTGGTTGATCTGCGGGAGCAGGGCCGGCCGCTGCAAGAGCGCGGAGAGGCAGTGACTTTCCAGGTCGGCCTCCACGTCCTTCGTTGGCGCTCTCTCCTCGCTGGTTGTGTCGCGTGGCGGTCGCGCCCGCTGGTGGGCGGAGGTGCGCAGCCGAGATAGCACAGCGCGGGCATCCACCCGCAACGCACGGGCGATTTTTTGGACATAGTCCTCCCGCTCGACCGGGTTCGCCACAGCTTGCAGTACCGGTAACAGCGTGTCCACCACACTGGCCTTGGCCTTGGTATCCTCCAGATCGAGTCCCTCCATCAAGATTTGGAGATAGAACTCGACCACCGGAACCGCTTCTTTGACGAGTTGGAGCCACCGCTGCGGGTTCTGGCGAATTAGATCGTCTGGGTCCTGACCGCTGGGAAGGCGTATGGCGCGAATCTCGGCTCCCAACCGGCTCTCGTATCCCACCAGGCCACGCGGGTCAAAAATCGGCTCCCATTCCTGATCCAGCGCTTCTCTGGCTACCTGGATGCCGCGCAGGGTCGCCTGCACGCCCGCCGCGTCGGGATCGAGCGCGAGCACCAGTCGCTTGGTGTAACGTTGGAGTTGCCGCAATTGCGGTTCCGTGAGCGCGGTCCCCATCTGCGCCACCACGTTGGCAAACCCCGCCTGCTGGGCCTGCATCACGTCCATGTACCCCTCGACAATGATGACTCGATCTTCGCTGCGGATGCCTTTCCGCGCCAGGTCAAGCCCAAAGAGCGTCCGGCTTTTGTCGAAAAGTTCAGTTTGCGGCGAGTTGAGATATTTGGGCACTCCTTCTGGGTCGAGCGTTCGCGCGCCGAAGCCAATCACCCGCCCTTTCGCGTCGCGGATGGGAATCATCAACCGGTCGCGAAAGCGGTCATACGTGGAGCCGGTCTCCTCCTTCCGCACCAGCAAACCGGCCTTGACGAGTTCCGCGACCGTGTACCCTTTCTCGGTCAGATAATCCCGGCCCCTATTCCAACCAGGAAGGCTGTAGCCCAGCAAGAAACGCTCAATAGTTCCATCGTCCATGCCACGCTTGGCGACGTAGGCCCGCGCCGCTTCGGCTTCTGTGGCGTGGCGCAAGAGGTGGTTATAGTACCGGGCCGCCGCCGCCAGCAACTCGCGCAGCCGGTCGGCCTCCTCCTCCGCCTGCGCCTGGGCCGGGGTGCGGGGCCGCAGTTCGACACCCGCCCGTCGCGCCAGTTCCTCCAGTGCGGTGCGGAAATCCCAGCCCTCTTGTTTCATCACAAAGGTAAAGACGTCACCCCCCTCGGCGCAGGCCCCGAAGCAATGCCAATGTTGGCTTTCGGGAAAGACGACGAAAGAAGGAGTTTTCTCGGAATGGAAAGGGCATAGAGCCTTATAGTTCCGCCCCGCTTTCTGGAGCGGGATGTAGGAAGATATGACCTCGACGATGTCGAGACGTTCCTTGACTTGGTCAATGACGCTCATTGCCTGGCTCTTTTCAACAAACTGGGCAAGTATGTAGCGCAAGTTGGCAAATTGCCTTACATTACCTACCTTGAAGGCGCGACATAGTAGTGAATTATGTGCTCATAGCTCTCTCTGAACATCCGTCATTCCGAGCGAAACGGAGCGCAGCGGAGTGGAGTCGAGGAATCTCCGTTTTCGCAGGCAAAGCTATTCGGAGAT
>QMOE01000210.1 GCA_003648125.1 Chloroflexota bacterium | reverse complement strand
CTGTAGGGCGGGTTTCTTACCCGCCAATCGGTAGCAGCAGGTCGAGAATCTGCTCTCTGAACCAGCAATTCCCGTCGGGCATTTTCTTCATAACGGGAATTGCTGTCCCTGAACAGAAAGGCAGGTTTGGAAACCTGCCCTACAGTCAGCTCATTTGAAACACACCCGTATGATTTTCACCGCAAAGCACGCAGAGAACGCCGAGTTTTCTCATTTTATCCCTATGAGACGATATTTTCATCTGACTCTGCGACCTCAGCGATCTCTGCGGTAAGAAGAATAGCTATGCCTGAACGGTTGCCAGTTTTTATCCCAAGTTTATCCCAAATCCAACTTGGGATATTTTACCCAAAAACATCATTATAAGGAGAGACTAAAATGGATCTGCAACTCAGCGACGAGCACCGTATGATTCGTGACATGGCGCGAGATTTTGCCCAAAAGGAAATCGCGCCCATTGCCGCCGAACATGACGAGACGGGCGAGTTCCCCCGCGAGACAATTGCGAAAATGGGCGCCCAGGGCTTTATGGGCATTGCCGTGCCGGAGGAGTACGGCGGCGCGGGAATGGACACCCTGGCTTATGTGCTGGCGATGATCGAGATCGCCAAGGTGGACGCATCCCACGCCGTCGTCATGTCCGTCTGCAACTCGCTCTATTGCTACGGTTTTATGCGCTACGGCACAGAGGAGCAAAAGCAAAAGTACCTCCGCCCGGTAGCCAGTGGAGAGGCAGTCGGAGCCTACGCACTGACCGAGCCTCAATCCGGCTCCGACGCCGGCAATATGCGCGTGACGTCCATCCTCTCGCCCGATGGCTCTCACTATGTCATCAATGGCACCAAATCGTGGATCACCAGCGGGCCGGTGGCAAAATACATCCTGCTCTTTGCCCAGACCGACCCCGACGCCAGTCCCCGCTATCGCGGCGTCAGCGCCCTCATCATTGATACCGATGAGCCGGGCTTTGAACGGGGCAAGACCGAGCCTAAACTGGGCATCCGCGCCTCCGCCACCTGTGAGATTCATTTTGAGGACTATAAATGCCCGGTGGAGCGGCGATTGGGCGCAGAAGGGGAGGGCTTCAAGATCTCGATGGCGGTGCTGGACGCGGGCCGTATCGGCATCGCCTCCCAGGCGCTGGGGATAGCCGAGGCCGCCTACGAGGCATCCGTAGAGTACGCCCGCGAGCGGGAAGCCTTTGGCAAAAAGCTCGCCCAGTTCCAAATGATCCAGCAAAAGCTGGCGGATATGAAAATGCGCATTGATGCCAGCCGTTTGCTCATCTACCAGGCAGCGCTGGCTAAACAAGCATCCAAAGAGACGCACAAACGGTACACCCTGGAATCCTGCATGGCGAAAACCTTTGCCTCAGAGACAGCGATGTGGGTCACGACCCAGGCGATCCAGATCCACGCCGGGATGGGCTATAGCAAAGAGTTGCCCATCGAGCGCTATTTCCGCGACGCCAAAGTCACCGAGATTTACGAGGGCACCAGCGAGATTCAGCGCATGGTCATCGCCCGCCTGGAAACAGGATTGCGATAATAACCGGAGCCGACAAATGAAAGCCCTTTGCTTCTACGAACACGGCGAACTGGACGTTTTGCAATACACGGATGTACCCGATCCAGAGCCAGGCCGGGGAGAGGTATTGGTGCGGGTGCAAGCCTGCACCCTCAATCACCTGGACATCTGGGTGCGGCTGGGCTGGCCCGGCCTAAAGCTGGAAATGCCTCACTGGACCGGGGCGGACGTCGCCGGAGAGATCGCCGGGCTGGGTGAGGGAGTCACCGGCTGGGAGATGGGGCAGCAAGTGGTCGTGGATCCCGGCCTCAGCACAAGTGAGGACGAGTTCACCCGCCGGGGGGAGGACTCGGTCAGTCGAGGCTACGTCGTCCTGGGCGAGCACGTGCGAGGCGGGCAGGCAGAGTACGTGACCGTGCCAGCCGCCAATCTGGCAGCCATCCCCGAAGGCTGGGACTTTGTCCAGGCAGCCGCGCCGCTCTTGGTAAGTCTCACCGCCTGGCGCATGCTCATCCAGCGGGCCAAACTGCGTGCCGGCGAATCAGTGCTCATCGTCGGCGCCGGTGGCGGGGTCAACTCGATGGCGATCCAGATCGCCAAACTGGCCGGCGCTACCGTCTACGCCCTCACCAGCAGCGAGGAAAAGATCGGCAAAGCCTGCGACCTGGGCGCCGACGTGGTGCTCAACTATCGGGAGAATCCCAACTGGAGCAAGATCATCTACAAAATGACCGGCCGGCGGGGAGTGGACGTGGTGGTGGATAACGTTGGCCGGGCAACTCTGACCCAAAGTATGCGCGCCGTCGCCCGGGGCGGGCGCATCGTCATCGTCGGCAATACCTCCGGCCCCCAGGTCGAGATAGATACGCGCCTCATCTTTGGCAAGCAGATCAGCATCATCGGTTCCACGATGGGCTCGCACCAGGATTTCCACGACGTGGTAAAGTTGCTCTGGGGGGGAAAACTCACACCGGTAGTAGACCGGGTGATGCCGCTATCCAAGGGCAAGGTGGCCTTTGAGATTTTGGAGCGGGGAGAGCAGTTTGGCAAGATCGTGCTCGTGCCGTGAGCGAATCCATCCAGCATAATGACTTTGCCCTACCATTTTGCCTTTGGCGACGAAGCTGGAGATACCGGGCTCAAGTTTGATCGAGGCTCTAGTACCAGTTTCGTGTCGGCGGTACTGCTCACCAATGATCCCGACAATCTGCGCGCCTATGTCTGTGATTTTCGACGTAGCTTGAGCTTGCGCGATACGGGGGAACTGAGCTTTCACCGCACGCCCGACCGGAACAGGATCACTTTTCTGCAAGGGTTGGCCCACCTCAATCTGGGTGCATACGCTCTGATCGTTGACAAACAAACACTTTTGCCAGAACTGCGTGGGCTGGAAAAACTGGCCTTTTACACCACGTTCTTCACGGCTTTGTTACTGCGCTTGATTCCAGACGAGTTGGAACAGTCCACGGTAATTCTCGACGAGTTCGGCAACAAAGATACAACTATCATGGCTTTGCGTCAGCATCTCAAACGCGCCTATGGCGGGCACATCCGACCGTTTGTCAGACGGCTGACTGCGAGGAGGTCACGGAGCGAACCTGCATTACAGGCCGCCGACATGGTCGCTGGCGCGGTGTTCCGGTACGTCACACAGGGTGACGCTCGCTTCTACGAGATAATTGAGCCTCATACGAGACTGTGGAAATGGACAGGGAACGAAAAACCCCCTGGCTAGCCTGGGACCTGCCCAGGCAGGCCGCCAACTCGGCGACTCTTTACCAGAGGGAAAACGAGCAATGCCCGTTTGTTTTATGCTCGTATTATAATCTAGACCAAGCACGATGTCAAGACCCACCGGGTATGCGTCAAATTTTTGCGCCGGGTACAGGTCGAAAAAAGTGGGCCGGGTGATGCCGCTATCGGACGGCAAGGTGGCCTTTGAGATTTTGGAGCGGGGAGAGCAGTTTGGCAAGATCGTGCTCGTGCCGTGAGTTTGAGAAGCGATACCTGGGATTACAAACCTTGTCGAACAAACACAAAGAGAAAAGACAGCTCACCGCCGCCCAGAAATGGGTGATCGCCCTGGCCCTTGTGACGCTGGCGCTGGGACTGGGTAATCTGGTCCGGGCAGCGATGGCACTTTACCACGCGGCCCGCCTGCCCGACCTGCCGATGACGGTTTCTTGGGCGTACCTGGCGGCGATGGGCGGGTTCTGGAGCGTGGCCTTCATCATCTGCGCGGTGGGGCTGATTCTTTTCCGCCGCTGGGGCCGCTGGCTCACCCTGGCAACGGTGACGCTGTACGAAATTCACGTCTGGATCAACCATTTCTTGTTCGACGCCAACGACTATGCTCACCAGACCCGGCCCCGCGACCTGCTGCTGACTCTGCTTCTACTGGTCCTCGTCTGGACGCTGCTGAATTGGCCGAGCGTGCGAAAGGTATTCGAGTAACCAGCAATTCTAATCATGTCATTGCGAGGAGCGTTTTTTGCGACGAAGCAACCCCCAAACGGCTGGGGGAGATTGCTTCGCCCCAAGAAAAACATCCGGGGCTCGCAATGACACCTCAAATTGAGAATTGCTGTCGAGTAACAAGAGCGACAAGATTCCTTTATCACTTGCAAACTTCACTTTTATGGAGGTAAACAATGCCAGAAGAAACAGCACCAAGAATTCAAGCAGAACCCCTAAAGGACTTTTGCGTCCAGGTATTCCAAAAGATGGGCATCTCGGAGGAGGACGCCCGCATCACGGCCAACGTGCTGGTGACGGCCGACCTGCGGGGAATTGACAGCCACGGCGTGGCCCGCTTGCGGCGGTACGTCAACGGCCTGCGGAATGGCATGATGCTCGCCCAGCCCAAAATCGAGGTGGTGACAGAGACCCCCGTCACGGCGCTGATTGACGCCGGAGCCGGTCTGGGCCAGCCCGTCTCCCACCGGGCGATGGAGAAAGCCATCCAGAAGGCGCAGGATTATGGAGCGGGTTTCGTGACGGTGCGCAACTCGAACCACTATGGTATCGCCGGCTACTATGCCATGATGGCCCTGGAGCATGACTGCATCGGCATCTCGATGACCAACGCCGCCGTGCTGGTGGTGCCGACATTTGGACGAGACGCCATGCTGGGCACCAACCCCATCGCCGTGGCAGCCCCGGCGGACGACGAGCACCCCTTTGTGCTCGATATGGCTACCAGCACCGTGCCGCGTGGCAAGCTAGAGGTCTACAGCCGGTTGGAGAAACCTCTCCCCCTGGGCTGGGCCACCGACGAAACCGGCACACCGACACACGATGCCGACCGGGTGCTGGAGAATTTCAAGCAGCGGGCCGGGGGCGGGCTTTTGCCACTGGGCGGAGCCGGGGAACTCTTGCGCGGCTACAAAGGATACGGCCTGGCGATGTGGGTTGATATTTTCACCGCCCTCCTCTCAGGCGCGGCCTACGCCGATACAGTCTACCCAAAAACCCCCGACGGAAAACCACTGCCTTCCAAGATCGGCCACTTTTTCGGCGCATGGCGGGTGGACGCGTTCCGCCCTGCGGACGAGTTCAAAGCGGCGATGGACGACCTGCAGCGGCGGATCAAGGATACCCCCAAGGCGGAGGGCGAGACCCGCATCTATGTCCACGGCGAAAAGGAATACGAGGAAGCGGAGCGCCGCTCCCGCGAGGGCATCCCCCTCAATCCCAAAGTTGCAGCCGACCTGCGAGCAATCGGGGAAGAATTACAAGTAAAGTATGTATCATCTCAATAATCCGGGGGAATG
>QMOE01000209.1 GCA_003648125.1 Chloroflexota bacterium | reverse complement strand
TTTTATGCACCGGCCATCGAAGCTCCCTTGCGTGCTGTGGGCCGCATCTACCGCCAGGCCGGCTTGACCGACGCGGATGTGGACGCGCTTTCCGGTCGTGAGCTGGGCCTGGCCGTGGCCGAGGCAATGATCGAGCTTTCGCGGCGGGTTGGCTTCCCGACGACTCTGGGCCAGGTGTCTGGTTTCACCAATGATCACATCGCGCGGGCACTCGCTGCGGCCAAGGACCCCCAGTTGCGGATGAAGTTGCAGAACATGCCGGTGCCGCTCACGGCAGAGATGGTGGACGAGTACATGGGCAGCGTGCTTCTCGCCGCCCGCGACGGTGACCTGTCTCTAGTCAAAAACGTTCCATAAAAAAGTGAGGTGCCCGGCACTTCCTACAAGTGCCGGGCACCTGAACGCTCACAGGGGAGGGGACCTATGAATCCAACGTTTACATTGCGCGTGCTGTCGAAGAGCGACGTTCGGCGGGCCGTCAGCATGGGCCGCGCTATCGAAATTGTGAAAGGGGCTTTCGCCCAACTGTCGACGGGCAAGGCAGTGGTGCCCATCCGCACCCAGTTGCCGGTGGCCCGTCACGAGGGGATAACTCTGTTCATGCCTGCTTACCTGAGCGAGACGGACGACCTGGGAGTGAAAATCGTCTCCGTGTTTCCGCGTAACCTGGAACAGGGCTTGCCCACCATCTTCGCCCTGGTGGTCGTGGTCTAGGCCGGCACGGGACGGCCCATCGCCGCTATGGACGGTACTTACCTGACGGCGCTGCGCACCGGGGCGGCTTCTGGTGCGGCGACCGATTTGCTGGCCCGGCCAGATGCGCACGTGGCGGCGGTGTTCGGCGCGGGGGCGCAGGGACGTACTCAACTGGAGGCGGTGTGCCAGGTGCGGGACATCCACCGCGCTTGGGTGTTCGACGTCAACACCGAGGCCGCTGCCCGCTATGCCGACGAGATGCGCAGTCGGGGAGGACGTATCCCGAACGATGTCCGCGTGGCGAGTTCACCCACGGAGGCGGTGCGCGAAGCAGACGTAATATGCACGGCCACTACCTCACGCGCCCCGGTGTTCGCCGATGGCGACCTGCGGCCTGGCGTGCACATCAATGCCATCGGCGCTTTCACCCCGCAGATGCAGGAAATTCCAGGGGAAGCCGTGCGCCGCGCACGGGTGGTGGTGGGTTCGCGGGAGGCGTGTTGGGCAGAGGCCGGCGATCTCATCATCCCTCGTGACCAGGGACTTATTACCGAGTCACACGTCTACGCCGAGCTGGGGGAGATCGTCGCCGGGGTGAAGCCGGGGCGGGCCAGCGCGGACGAGGTCACACTTTTCAAGTCGGTGGGCAACGCGGTGCAGGACGTGTCGGTCGCCCGCGAGGTTTTGATCCAGGCGGAGCAGTTGGGTCTGGGTGTCGAGGTTGCACTGTGAGGGATACCCTGGGGCGCACACCGTCCAGGGCGGTGGGTTACGCGCAAGTGATGGGCGCAGCGACTCTGTGGGCTACCCTGGGCCTGTTTTACACCGGTTTCATTGACGTTTACGGCGTGCCCCCGCTGGGAGTGGCCTTTTACCGTGCAGCTCTGGGCTTTGCCATCCTGCTGATCGTCCTGGCGGTTGGTCGCCCAGCCTGGCTGCAGGTCGCCGTGCGGGACTTTCCACTTTTTGCCCTGTTTGGCTTACTGGGAGTGGCGGCCTTTTTCATCACCTATGTGTACGCCATCCATCTCACGGGCATGGCGGTGGCCGTGGTGCTGATGTACACCGCTCCGGCGTGGGTGTCCCTCATCGCATGGCGGCTGTTCGGCGAGGAAATGGGGCGGGTCAAGGTGATAGCTTTGGGGCTGGCCTTCGTGGGCTGTGCGCTGGTGGCCCGCGCCTGCGACCCGGCGCAGGTGCAGTTGAACCTGGTGGGCGTGCTCTGCGGGCTGGGGGCCGGCCTGACTTATGGCCTTTACACCATTTTCAACAAAGTGGCGGTGCGTCGCTATTCTCCGTGGACGGTGATGCTCTATGCTCTGGGGTTTGGGGCATTGTTCCTGCTGCCGTTGCAGTCGGCGGCGGTGTTTCGTCCTCTGCGACAACCGGCGTTGATCTTCTGGCTTTTGCTGCTGGCCATCGGCCCCACGCTGGGGGCGGCGTTGCTGCACACCATGAGCTTGCAGCGATTGCCGGCCAGCGTGGTCAGCATCGTGGCTACGCTGGAACCGGCCGTCGCCACCGTGCTGGCCTGGCTGTTTCTGGGGGAACGACTGAGTGTGGATCAGATACTGGGCGGCGTACTGATCCTGGCCGGGGTGCTGCTGCTACAACGAGCTGACCAACAAGAACCCAGGAGGCACTGAGGGCAGGAAGCAGGAGGCATCTTGCCTCCTTATGGACTGTAGCGCAGAAGGATAATCGCTCCAATTGCGCCCACGGCGGCGAACTCGATCAGAGTGCGGCGGGTGAGATTTTCCTGGAGGTGTTGCTGGGCCACACCTGTGGCTATGTAAAACAAGAGCAATAGCAGCCCGCCGACGGTGAAATTGCTGCCCTGCCAGTAATTTAGTGCCCACACCGATTCGCCCAGCAGCAGGCCGACGATGAGAGCGTAGAGGATGCGGCGACGCATGGGCTGTGGGGCGTCGCGCAGCAAGTCCAGCGCCAGGAGACTGGCGCACGCCAGGGTGACTGTGGCCGTGATCAGGCTGCGTAATTTGCTGGCGTAGATCACGATGAACAGCCCCAGTGCGGTGAGATAAGTTGTCAGATTCAGGCCCAGTCGTGCCAGGCGATACGCGGGGTCGGTAGGGTCCACGGCGCGATACTCCGCAGCAACGACCAGAGAGATCAGGGCAGCCGTCGTCGCCAGGCCCATCAGCCAGTAGGGTGTGCTGGGAGCGCGGGGGAGCAGCAGGGCGGCCAGCAGGGTGACCAACCCGGGCAGAATCCAGAACACGAATGTGTAGGGTAGCTCTCCGGCCTGCGAGCGGGGATGGCAGCGGATCACCGAATCGGTGCCGGTGCAGGCCAATCCCACCAAAATCAGGGCGACCAGCCAGTTCCCGGATACGTGCAACGCCAACGGCGATCCCAGGGGCATAGTGGCGAGAGTCCACGTCGGCACGTGGACGACGAGGAACAGGACGATGCCGATCAGGATCAGGCTGGTGAGGACGCTGATTTGGTCGTAGGGCGGAGTTGTTCTGTGCAAGTGATTGCTCCTGTTCGCGGGTTGGGGATAATTGGGAAGCAGCGACATTCTACAATCGCCCCTGATTTTTGTCAAATGGCAGGTTGCAACAGCGGGATTGAAATCTGCGAACGACGAGGCAAGTCTTGTCTCCTTGCCTCCCCCTCTCCTTTAGGAGGTGCATTTGATGATTTTACTCTACGCATTGCTCGGATTGCTGGCCGGTGGCTTTCTCAACGTGTGCGCGGATAATCTGCCGTGGCGGAGGGGACTACAGCTCCCGCAATGTAAATATTGCGCTCAAACCCGCGACGCTTTCAGTTGGGTGACGGTGGTCGGATACCTGGTGGGACGCACCCGCTGCCGTCACTGTGCGGCTCCCTGGCCGCTGCGCCACGTCCTGGTGGAACTGGTCACCTCCGTGTCTTTCGCTTTCCTGTGGCGGCACTACGGCCCCACCGCGCAGCTTCTGCCGGCCACGTTCTATGTCTGCGTCTTTCTCTTAATCACTGTGACTGACCTGGAGCACCGGCTGGTGCTGAACGTGGTCGTCGTACCCGCTATCCTGTTTGCCCTGGCCTGTAGCCCGCTTTTCCCGCACCTGGGATGGACAAGTTCACTGCTGGGTGGAATGGTGGGCTTTGTGTTGTTCTACCTGATTGCCAGGTTCTACCCTGGTGGAATGGGCTGGGGCGATGTGAAGCTGGCCGCCTTCGTGGGCGTCACCTCTGGATTCCCCGAAGTGATCGTCGCTTTGTCGGTTGGCATTGTCGTCGGCGGGTTGGTTGCCCTGTTTCTGCTTCTCACCAGGCGGGCAGGGCTGAAGAGTGGCATCCCCTACGGGCCGTTCCTGGTCGTGGGCGGGCTGGTGGGCTTGTTCTACGGATCGGAGATCGTGGCCTGGTATCTGCGGGCCTATGAGCCGTGAAGCGTGAAACGTGGCCCTTTTCACTGAACCAAATTGCGCTGAGTATAGATGTGCCTTTACGCCTGGCGCAGCGCCCGCCAGATTTCTTTGATCGAGGGGCGTTTACCGTAGGTCAGTAGGCCCATGCGGAAGATTTTCGCCCCGCCCCACAGGCAAAAGACAATAGCCGCGATCAATACTACCAGGCTGATGGCTATGTCCACTGCCGGCACCTCGCCCATCCCCAGGCGCAGGAGAACCATCGTCGGCGCGGTCAGCGGGAAGTAACTCAGGATGCGAGCCAGGAGTGAGTTCGGATTGGTCATGATGAAGCCCATGAACCACATCGGCACGAAAGCGGCCATGGAGAAGAATCCGGCCAGTTGCTGCCCCTCGCGGGCGGTCGTGCCCAGGGAGCCGACGGCGGCCATGAGGGTGGCAAAGAGCAGATACCCTAGCAGGAAGTAGATAAGAGCCAGGATCAGCGTCCCCACGCCGAAGGGCAGTACGCCAGCCACGGCGAAAACCACGGCTACCCCGCCCATCAGCGCCCAGCCCGTGCCAAACCAGACGAGTATCTGGGTCAAGCCCACCGCTCCCAGGCCCAGAATCTTGCCCGCCAGCAGCTCGGTCGGGGTGAGCGAGGAGATCAGTATCTCGATCACCCGTCTTTCCTTCTCCTCGCCTACTCCTTGTAACAGGAACCCGGCGGAGACGAAGATGGTGATTGAGAGCATCATTGTGAAAACGATGGGCAGCACAAAGCTCGACAGAATAGCCCACACGTCACTTTGACCGGCCTCCGCTCCCTCGCTCAGCGTCACTATGCTCACTTTCGCCGGATTGGTCACCCGTTCCTGAAGCGCGGGATCAACCTGCCCGGCCAGCAGGTGGGCTACCAGGAAGGCCTCAACCTCGTCGCTATCCACGGCCATCGCCCCGGAGATGCCCCGCCCTTTGGTGTACCCTATCACTTGGCCGGTTGCCATATAATCGGTGGGGATGACCAGGTATCCGGGGATGTCCCCCGCTATTAGCGCCGCGCGCGCTGCCTGTTCCTCGGCATAGGGGATGAACTCGCCAGCATACTGCGGCAGCGGTGGGGTGAAGGTGCCGGTATAGTCCACGTAACCTACCTGGTTGTCCTGGGGAACGAACTGACTTCCCAAACCTTCAAAGAACTGTCCGGCCTGCCCACCAAAGAAGCCGGCCACTACCAAA
>QMOE01000208.1 GCA_003648125.1 Chloroflexota bacterium | reverse complement strand
GCGCGAGCAATCTCGATAGAGATTCCTCGACTCCCTTCAGTCGCTCGGAATGACGGTGGCTGAGTAGTTGTCTTCTCCCTTTAGTTTTATTGTACTCATCTCTGGCATATAAGCAAGTGGGGACAGACGGGAATAAAAAACGTGGCAGGCAGCCTGCGCCACCTGCCACACGTGTTCTACAAGGATGATGCTACTTGCTGTGCCGGATCGTCGCCTGGGCCGCCGCCAGCCGGGCCACGGGCACCCGGTAGGGGGAGCAACTCACATAGTCCAGGCCAACCCGGTGGCAAAAGTCAATCGAATCCGGGTCACCACCGTGCTCGCCGCAGATGCCAATTTCAAGTTCAGGCTTGGCCGCTTTCCCTTCTTCCACGCACATCTGCACCAATCGCCCCACGCCGGCCTGATCGAGAGTCTGGAAGGGATTGGCTTCCAGGATCGGAGTCAAAACCGGCTCGCCGTTCGCGTCCACCTCACCGGTATCAAAGCCCTCCACGTACTTTAAGAGGAACTTGCCCTCGGCGTCGTCGCGGCTGTAGCCAAAGGTCATCTGGGTCAGGTCGTTGGTGCCGAAGGAGAAGAACTGGGCATACTCGGCGATCTCGCCGGCGGTGAGGGCGGCGCGCGGCACTTCGATCATCGTGCCGAACATGTACTCGATCTCGATGCCCTCTTCCTCCATCACCTGCTGCGCCACTCGCTCCAACTTTTCCCGCTCCATCTTTAGCTCGTTGACGTGGCCGACCAGCGGGATCATCACCTCTGGGATCACATCAATGCCCCGTTTGGCACAGCGGCAGGCGGCCTGGAAGTAGGCGCGGGTCTGCATCTCGGTCAGTCCCTGGTACATGATGCCGGCGCGGCAGCCGCGCAGCCCCATCATCGGGTTCACTTCCCACTGGGCTGTGACCACCTTTAGCATCTTTTCCTTCTCGGCCAGTTCCGGCGAGTCGGGGTCGGTGCACTTTAGGGTGGCGACTTTTTCGATCAACTCCTCGCGCGGGGGCAGGAACTCGTGCATGGGCGGATCAATCAAGCGCATGATGACGGGCTTGCCGTCCATCGCCTCAAAAACGCCCTCAAAATCCTGCTCCTGGAAGGGGAGCATCTCGTCCAGTGCGGCGTGACGTTTCTCCTTGTCATCCCCGGCCATGATCATGCGCACGACCGCGTCGCGGGCGCGCTCGTCAAAGAACATGTGCTCGGTGCGGCACAGGCCAATCCCTTCCGCGCCAAAGGCGACCGCCCGCTGCGCGTCCTGGGGGAGATCGGCGTTGGTGCGCACGCCCAGCGTGCGGATCTCGTCGGCCCACTCTAGCAGCGTGAGCAGGGCGGTTTGCTTTTCGTATTCCGCTTCGATCATCGGCACGCTGCCCGTGTACACTTCGCCGTTAAACCCATCAATGGAAATGATGTCGCCCTCTTTGATCACGACGTTGCCGGCGGCGAACTGGCGACGGGCCACGTCAACCGAAATTTCCTCGCAGCCGGCCACGCAGGGCAGGTTGTTGCCCCGCGCCACCACGGCGGCGTGAGAAGTCGCGCCGCCCTTTTGGGTCAGCACGCCCTTGGAGACCAGCATCCCCGGCACGTCATCGGGGGCAGTTTCGGGACGGACGAGAATGATGTTCTTCCCTTCCCCGGCCAGTTCCTGAGCGCGGGCGGCGTCAAAGACGGCCACTCCAACGGCGGCACCTGGGGAAGCGTTCAATCCCTTGGCGATCAGCTTTTTTTCCACCTGGGGATCAAAGCTGGGACGCAGGAGCAGATCAACGTAGGTCGGGTCAACGCGCATGATGGCTTCTTCTTTGTCAATCATACCCTCGTTAGCCAGGTCAACCGCGATTCTGACCGCCGCGGCCGCCGTGCGCTTGCCAGTGCGGGTCTGAAGCATCCACAGCTTGCCACGCTCAATGGTGAACTCCATGTCCTGCATATCGCGGTAATAGTGCTCCAGCGTGTCCACAATATCCAGAAATTGGTGGTACATCTCTGGCATGGTCTCTTCCAGGCTGGGGTACAAGGTAGCGCGGTCTTTCTCAGAGACGCCCTGGCTTTCCGCCCAATTTCGCGAGTCGGCCAGCGTGATGCGCTGCGGGGTGCGGATGCCGGCCACCACGTCCTCGCCCTGAGCGTTGCTCAGGAATTCGCCGTACAGGTACTCGTGCTTGCCGGTGGCCGGATCGCGGCTAAAGGCCACGCCGGTGGCGGAGTCGTTCCCCATGTTGCCAAAGACCATCGTCTGGACGTTGACGGCGGTGCCCCAGTCGTGGGGGATGCCCTGGTGTTCGCGGTAGGCGACCGCGCGCGCTCCGTTCCACGAGTCGAAAACGGCCTTGATCGCTAATTCGAGTTGCTTGTAGGGATCGGTGGGAAAGTCCTCGCCGAAGCGGGCTTTGTACATCGCTTTGTACTCTTCGACCAGCCCTTTCATACCTTCGAGGCTCACCTCGGTGTCGGTGCGGACACCTTCTCTCTTTTTGAGCTCTTCTAGCTTCTGCTCAAAGTGCTCGCGCGGGTAACCCATGACGATATCAGAGAACATAGTGATAAAGCGCCGATAAGCGTCGTAGGAGAACCACTCGTTCCCGGTCAACTCGGCCAGTGTGGCGCGCGTTTCGTCGTTAAGCCCCAAGTTGAGGACAGTGTCCATCATGCCAGGCATGGATTGGCGCGCGCCGGAACGAACCGAGACGAGCAGCGGGTTTGCGGGATCGCCAAACTTTTTGCCGGTCTGGGCCTCGATATCCTTCAGCGCCTCGACGGTCTGCTCCCACATTCCCTCTGGAAACTCGCCGCTCTGCATATACTCGACGCACGCTTCGGTGGTGATAGTGAAAGCTGGGGGCACGGGGAGCTTGGTACCGGTCATATTTGCCAGTCCGGCCCCCTTGCCGCCAAAGATAACTTTCATCTCGGCCAAATCCGGCTCGTGGCCCAGCGTCTGGGCCAGTTCCTCACTGGCCGAACGAGATAGATAAACCCATTTCTTAGTCACAGTGTTATTTCCTCCTGTACAGTTTGTGGTGAAATTAAAATGTCGCTACGATAACCGAGACACCCAGTCTCGTGACAGCGAACCTCGTCAACGTAAACGGTGAGCGATTGCGGTTGACCAACTGTTGATTATACGCATCTATTGAGAACAAGTCAAATCGCCCGCTGGCTGCGGGTGTCCGTCATTTTCTTGCGCGCCGTGGAACACGGTCATTGGAGCGCGGCCATCTTGGCCGCATGCGGGCGGGAACGCTCGCGCTCCCAGGCAAGATCCACTACCCGGCGCAAAAATTTGACGGACACCCGCTGGCTGCTCAGGTTGCTCGGAATGGCGGGGATTGAGCAACTACGCCGGGTGGTAGAATTGTAAGTAAGAGCGTCCCATCAGCAAAAGATCGGGGTTAGTGGGAAAAGAGGCAGAGAGTTCGTTGAGCGGGAAAATCTGCACATCTGTGATAGGCAGTAGCACGCTAGCGATGTCTTCGAGGAAATCACTCACGTTAGCCTCGTCGGCCATGTGGAAATATCCCCGGCACACGGCCAGCGGCGTGTAAGCCACCAGCAACTCGCTCCGCCTGAGCGTGTGGATCGAAGAACGGGTTTCAGCTGAGATAAAATAGAGAAACACGATCTCGGATCTGCGAATGATGACGTAGGGCCGGGAAAAGCTCTTTAGCGGCCCGCCGGCCGCCAACGGCGTTATGCTAACATCGTAGAGTGAAAAACCTCTCCGGTCGGCGTCGTTGATAAAAGTGAACGGTGTGCCTATTGTCTCAATCTGGCCGACGATTTGAAAAAACGGGGTAATGATAGAGACCGGGAGACGGTGAGTAGGGGGGCCTTGCAGTACCATCGGTTGCTCCTTCGTACGCTTTATGGTAGAATATGCGCGCTTGCGAGATTGGCCCCCGTAGCTCAATTGGACAGAGCGTCGGACTTCGAATCCGCAGGTTGCGCGTTCGAATCGCGCCGGGGGCGCTGCGGCATAGTATACCACGAAATATGGGACACGGGTAGTAAAAAAGTGTGACGCACCTGGCAGGCGCGTCGCACTTTGCTATAGCGGGACAAACTCGCGCGGGAAGGTAGTCAGGCTCTCCGCGCCGGCGGGCGTCACGAGCACATCGTCCTCAATACGCACCCCACCCCGCCCCGGCAGGTAGATGCCCGGCTCGACGGTGAACGTCATCCCCGGCTCCAAAAGCTGCTCGTTCCCCGCGACGATGTAGGGCGGCTCGTGTACGTCCAGCCCCAGCCCGTGGCCGGTGCGGTGGATGAAATACTCGCCGTACCCGGCCTCCTCAATCACCGCCCGCGCCGCCTGGTCAACCGTTTCCGCCGGGACGCCCGGTCTGACCACCGCCCGTCCAGCCGCGTTGGCCGCCCGCACCACCTCGTAGACGCGAGCCATCTCTGGCTCCAACTCACCGATAGCAAATGTGCGCGTGATGTCCGAGTTATACCCGCCCACGGTCACGCCGCAGTCCACGATTATGGTCTCGCCCGCCTGGATGGGACGGTCGCCGGGAACCGCGTGGGGCGAGGCCGCGTCAGGCCCGCCCTGTACGATGATGAAGGCTATCGTCTCCGCTCCCGCCTGGAGCATCTCGGCGCTCAACAGCGCGGTCACTTCCAACTCGGTCATACCGACTCGCGCCTGCCGCATCGTCGCTCGCAATGCGGTCTCGGTGATGGCGATGGCGCGCCGCATCTGCGCCAACTCGTGCTCATCCTTGCGCATACGCAACGCAGCCGTCGCGTCATCCGCAGGGACGATTTGGCAGCCGGGCGCGTACGTCTCCAACAAGCGCGCCTCCATCAGCCGCATCGCGAACGTTTCCGCGCCGATGGTGCAGCCCGCCAACCCCAGCGCGGCGCAAGCGTCTTGAAAGGCCCGCTCGTGCCCTTGCTCGTCGGTGTAGGGAAATATCTCTATCTCGACAGGCGCGCCCTCGGCCTTGAGCGCCTCAAAGCCCGGCGCGACGAGGGCCGGCCCCCGTCCAGCGGGCAGCAGCAAGAGCACAGGCCGCTCGCTCAGGTGGAACGAGAGGCCAGTGAGATAAAATAGGTTCGGGCCGGGAACCAGGGCCAGGGCATCAAGGCCGCGAGCGGTGGTCTGCTTGATCAATCGAGAGAGGCGATTTATGTACACACTGCGTCTCCTATTTTGCATCCGCCGTGCTATATCCGAGAAACTCGGTCATGTCGGTCAGAAACCGCTCCATCTCTTCTTCCTTCTCGTACATCTGCGTCAGATTGTAAACCGACGTCAGCTTGCCCTGCTCAATCCAAGCCTGGGCGTCT
>QMOE01000207.1 GCA_003648125.1 Chloroflexota bacterium | reverse complement strand
AGCGACGGGCACAGCGACCGTCGCCAACATGCTGCCCAGCTTGAGGTTGTTCTGTCATGCCGTGTTCACTCCTCTGCCCGAACGATATTTTTGACATCATCACGTCTGTCTCGCCATCCACCGACACTTGGACGCGACTCCCCAATCACCGCCCCTCCAGCGCAGCCAGCAGGTCGGATGCCTGTTCGGGGGCCAGCCTGCCCTCTTCCACCAGGCGCAGGACTCGCATCCGCTCTTCGTCCGTAGCGGGTTCCCGCTTGGAACGAGAACGCTGCCCACTGGCCCGCTGCCAGCGCCGCTCCGCCCGCTCCGCTCGCATACGGGCTTTTTCCGCCTCGTGCTCTGCTTTGCGGCGCACCTTTTCCGTTTTTTGGTGGGCATTTTCCGCCGCCTGCTCCACCCGCAGGTGAAGCTGTTGATCGTCTATGCGGCTCAGACTCTCCTCCAGGCGAGTCTCCATCTCTGTCATTGCTTCCGCGATGCTGGCTTCGATTTGCATCCCCAACCTCTCCATGTCAGGCGCAAAGTCGAATGGGAGATCGTCCGTCAGGTCACTGTCCAACTCCGCAGGGCGCAGGGAGATATGCCCCCCGACCCGCGCTTCCAGGCTGGCCTCGCCGGATCCCATGATCCCCCGAGTCTCACCCTCAACATCTTCCAAATCCAGGCCGGGGATACGGGAGCGAACACCGCCATCGGCGCGGAGAGCCAGATTCAAGTTGGCGTTGGTGGAGAGACGAACCGTCAGATTGCCGCTGACATTTAGACGGCGGGCGGCGCCGACAGGGAAAGGTGGCCTCAGTCGCGCGTTCCCCTGGACGCGATCCGTCGTCAGGTCGCCTTGGATTCCCTCGGCTGCCAGATTGCCATCCACCCGGCCCAGCGATAGGGAACCTTCCACCTGACGGATGTGTGTATTCCCCCTTACGATCTGCGCGCTCAAACTCCCCGCTGCCTGACGAACGCTCAGGTTGCCAAAGACTTGCTCGAGAGCAACAGGGCCAATGGCACGTAAACTCGTGTTGCCGTGAGCAATACCGATAGTGATCGGTCCCTCCACGCCCTCAATCTTCAAGTTTCCCTGCACCGTGTGGACGGTGAGGGTGGTGTTTGTAGGGCAAGTGAGAAAGCAATCGGTGCTGGACGCCAGGGTAAAGGTCTTCCCTTCTTGTTCCAGAGTTACCTGGTCCGCTCTGCTCCGCGCGTTGACGGTGACCCGCTTCTCTTCCGACCCCCGCACCACCAGATTGCCCAGGCATTCGGTGATGGTGACGTGAGGTGTAGCCAAAGTATCAATGGTTTGCTTAAACATCTCTGCCTCCTGATTAGCGGCTGCTGGCGGTCGCTATAAACTTTTTCATTCTTCCAACATACTGAGCGCCTTTTCCGATGTGATCTCCTTGCGGGCCAGTTGCCCCAATATCTCCTGGCGACGCCCGTCGTTGCTCTCGTAACTTTCGCCCACCTCGTAGCCCAGGGCACGGATGATCTCTTCCAGGCGGCTGCGGACGGTGGGGTATGAAATACCCAGTTCCTCCTGCACGCAGTTGATCTTGCCCGCGCAGCGCAAAAAGGTCTCCACAAACCCCAATTGCTCCGGAGTGAGTTGGAAAAGCCGCCCCATAGTGAAACGGCCCTCTATCGTGGTCTCGCAGTTACGGCACATCAACCGCGTCACCAGTAAATCGCTGTGACAGATAGGACATTCGGTCGAGATGGGGTACATTGTTTCCTCCTAAAGAAATTCAAGTCAACTATTAAAAATAATAACATATTACTTAATTTTCGTCAAGTGGTAGAGCAGCAACCCAGTCGCTCCTACTGGACAAATTGACCTCTTAGTGGCATAATCCAGGTGCCCGGCACTTGCGATTGCTCTCGAAAATTGCTCTTTGGCAACCAGATGCCATTTTCATCAAAATCGGTAAAGTGCCGGGCACCTAAATCGCTATTAGACAATGACAAACAACAACTCAACTATCAAAATCACCCTTACCCGCGACATGAGTCTCTTTGACGTCACGATGATCGGCGTCGGCGCGATGATCGGCGCGGGCATCTTTGTGCTGACCGGCATCGCGGCCGACCACGCCGGGCCGGCCTTGCTGTTGGTCTTTTTCCTCAATGGCCTGATCGCCCTGCTCACCGCCGCCAGTTACGCCGAACTGGGAGCCGCCTTCCCTGGCGCGGGCGGCGGCTATGCCTGGGCACGGGATGGGCTTACCCCTTACCTCGGCTTCCTCGCTGGGTGGATGTCCTGGTTTGCCCAGGCTATGGCCTGCAGCCTCTACTCGTTGGGCTTTGGCTCCTTCGCTGCTCGTCTCCTAAAGATGGCACACATCTCGCCATTTGGCATGCCCGATCACGCTCTGACCATTGTCCTGGCTGCCTCTGCCGCCGCCCTGTTCACGCTGATCAACTATCGAGGCGCTGCGGAGACGGGCAAGATCGGCAACACCCTCACTTTGGCCAAGATCGCGATCCTCGTCGGACTGGTACTCTTTGGCCTAAAGGCATTGCCAGGCAATCCCAATTGGGTTGCTGAATTTACCCCCTTCCTTCCTCACGGGATCGGTGGTGTGCTCGTGGCGATGGGCCTGACGGCCATCGCCTTCGAAGGGTACGAGATCGTCGCCCAGTCCGGCGAAGAAGTGATCAATCCTCATCGCAACGTCCCGCGCGCCATCTTTCTGTCCATCGCCATCGCCGTCTCCATCTACCTGGCCGTCGCCTTTGCACTCCTGGCCGCGATGCAGACCCCCGACGGTTCCGCCACGTGGCAGTTTCTGGGCGCTCACGCCGAGCAAGCAGTAGTGGAGGCCGCTGACCGCTTGATGCCCTACGGCACGATTGTGTTGCTCATCGCCGGTCTGATGTCCACCCTCTCGGCCCTCAACGCCACCCTGTACTCCTCGTCGCGGGTCTCCTTCTCAATGGGGCGCAATCGAGATTTGCCGGACATTTTTGGACAGATCCACCCCCAACGCCACACTCCCCACTGGGCGGTCTTTTTCTCCGGCATATTGGTCATTCTGATGGCGGTGCTGTTGCCCATCAAGGACGTAGCCAGCGCAGCCGACATTATGTTCATGCTGCTCTTTATGATGGTCAACGTTTCCCTCATCACCCTGCGCCGGCGGCGGCCCGACGTGGATCGTCCCTTCAAAGTGCCGTTGATGCCCCTGCTCCCCATTCTAGGGATCGTGTCCCAGGTGGTGCTCTCCCTCTACCTGTTCAAGCTCAGTCCCATCGCCTGGTACGCGACGCTGGTCTGGATTGGGCTGGGGACCCTGTTCTACGCAACCTACGCCCGCCGCGCCGAGGCGATGCCGGAGCCGGTGCGCGTCATCCACGAGGAAATCGTCGCCGTGACCGGGTACTCGGTTCTCATCCCCGTTGCCAACCATTCTCAGGCGCGGCTGCTGGGAATCATCGGCTCGGCGGTGGCGCGGGATCGGGGTGGTGAAGTCTTTGCCTTGCACGTGGTGCGCGTGCCTCCCCAATTGAGAATCACCGATGGTCGCTTCTTCCTGCGCCAGGGCAAGCCCATCCTGGAGACCGTGATTGAGGAGGCGCACCGGCGGGACGCGCCGGTACACACGATGATTCGCCTGGGACGCACTGCCGCCAGCGCGATTCTGGAGACGGCCCGCGAGCGAGGAACTGACCTGATGGTACTCGGCTGGCCTGGCTACACCGAAACCACCGATGCTGCTTTTGGCAGCGTGATTGACCTGGTCACAAAGAACCCGCCCTGTGACCTGGCGGTGGTGCGCTTTCGCAAACGGGAGCCTCCCCGCTGTATCATGGTGCCCACTTCCGGCGGCCCCCACGCCGCTCTGGCTATCGAACTGGCTATCTCTCAGGCCCGCCAATTCAAAGTCGAGACCGGCGAGGAGGCGACCATCACACTGCTGTACGTCCTGCCGGACGAGGCGGACGCGGTGGCGCTAGCCTGGGCCAGGCGGATGCTGACCGACGTCGCCGCTCACTACGACTACCCGCTGGCCCAAAGGGTTGCGACCGCGCCAGATGTGGTGACCGGCATTCTGGAGGAAACCAAAGACTGCAACCTGTTGCTGATCGGCGCGACTGGCGAGCGCATGTTCGAGCAGCGACTCTTTGGCTCTATTCCAGAACGGGTGGCGCGGGAATCAACCAAGACGGTGATTATGACCAAGCGGTACTGGCGACTCAAATCGCTGGTGGGGCGGGTGATGAAACACCAATGAACAATGAAAAATGAACAATGGCTGTGGCGCGGCGCGTTGGGATTGATAGTGCTGGCGTTGGCAGGCGGGTTGGTGTTGACCGTTGCATTGGCCCTCGGTTGGAACAATCCCGGCCCCGACCGCCCGCCAGACTGGCAGGCTTTTGACCTCCCGCTGTGCCTGGAGGCCGCGCCAGGCGAAACCCGAGTCTCGCTGCTGGGCTACCTCGGCAGCGACTTTGTCTTGGAGGTAGAGGCAGCCCCACTTTCCGGCCCCGACTTTGACGCTTACGGCCTGGTCTACCGTGCCCAGGACGCAGCCCACTATTATGGTTTCGTCGTCGGCAGCGACGGTTACTATGCCATCCTGCGGGTAGCAGGGGACAAAGAAACGGAACTCGCGAGTTGGCAGCAGTTCCCCCACGTCCATCGGGGCCGGCAGGTCAATCGGTTGCGCGTGACCTGCGTTGGTGCGACCTGCCGCTTTTACATCAACGACGAGTACGCCGCCACAGTCAAAGACAACACCTGGTCGGCGGGCGACGTGGGGCTGTGGGTTCGTGGGGTTGGAGATGGGGACACGGCGGTGCAATTCCTGAACGCGCGCACGTGGTCGGAAAGAAACCAGCCCGCTCGCACGGGGTGTGCTCACTCCTCTGCAGCTCCAGCGGATCGAGTTGGCAATCCAATCTACCACAGCGATCAGATATTACCTCTGGATTTGCCCTGGGAGCAAGAATTTGGATACAGATTCACGCCGGTTTTGTAACTGCCAGTTGCCCGGTTTTTTGGTTTTACTGGCTGGGCTAATTACACAGATTGCGTGATTTCTCATCTGAAACCCCTGCGTGTATAATATGCTCCGTGTGTTTCGCTTATCAGCAGAATCGCTGATCTGGCAAACAAGGAGAAACTGATGAAACTCAAATCATCCCGATACCGCTGGTTCGTCGTGGCCGTGTTTTTTGTCTTTATGCTGCTCCACCAATCCGACAAGCTGCTGATTGGGCCGCTCACCACCCCCATCATGGAGACGTTTGGCATTAACGAGGCCCAGATGGGCGCGGTATCCACCGGCGCGCTCATCGTCGGCGCGGTCCTCTACCCGT
>QMOE01000206.1 GCA_003648125.1 Chloroflexota bacterium | reverse complement strand
CCTCATAACGGGAATTGCTGCCTCTGAACAGAAAGGCAGGTTTGGAAACCTGCCCTACAGTCAGCGCGATTTCCAATCGCGGCTACAGCGCGCAAACGCCCCGGAATATTGAAAAGATACCATAATCATTCGGGTGCGTTTCATTTCGGTTGGGGGTAGGCGCGGTTTCCATACCGCGCGCTACAACTTGGAACCCGGGCATTTGGTATGAACCAAGCAACAGATCAGCCCAAAATCCTCTGCATTGACGACACGCCAACAGCACGCGCACTCGTTCGACGGTTACTCTCTTCCAGCTACATCGTCTTGGAAGCAACCGACGGCCTGCAAGGGATCGAAATGGCAGCAGAGGCCAGGCCCGATCTCGTTCTGGTTGATCTGCACATGCCTCAACTCAGCGGCTACGAAGTCGCTACCCGCATCAAATCGCTCATGCCCCATGTTCCCATCGTCGCCCTCACAGCCGACGTGACTAGAAACGTTCAAGAGCGCGTCCTGGCCGCCGGCTGCGATGGATACCTCTCCAAACCTCTCGACCCAGACACCTTTGAAAAACAAGTGCAATCCTATCTGGCCGGCGAACGACAGGAACTAGAAGACGAGAGCTTCCGCCAGGCCTACCAGCAGATACTGGTGGCCCGGTTGGAAGATAAAGTTCGCGAGCTAACCCAGGCCCTGGAGCGCAATGCCGAACTCGACGAGCAAAACCTTCAATTGTTGAAAGAAACGCAGCGCCAGGCACGCCTGTTGGAAGCCGAAGCCAAAGTAGGGCGGAGCATCACATCCATCCTCGACCTGGACGAGCTGTTGAGTACCACCGTAGACGCAATCTGCGACGAGTTTGGCTTCTACTACGCCGGCGTGTTCCTGATTGATAAAGCAGGCGAGTGGGCCGTGTTGCGCGCAGGACGGGGAGAGGCGGGCGCTGCTATGACCGCCGAGGGACACAAACTAAAAGTAGACGGTCACTCAATGATCGGCGCCGCTACTGGTCAGCGTAAAGCGTGCATCGCCCTGGATGTAGGCGAGGAGCCGTTCCACTTTAAAAACCCGCACCTGCCCAACACCCATTCCGAGATAGCGTTGCCGCTGATAGCGGGCGACGAGGTCATCGGGGCATTGACGGTTCAAAGCACCGCAGAAGCCGCCTTTACCTCCGACGACGCCACCATCCTGCAAGCGATGGCCGACCAACTAGCCATTGCAATCAACAACGCCCAGCTTCACTTCCAGAACCAACAACTGCTGATACAGGCCGACCGGCGCACGCAATTACTGGAAGCCGCCGCCCTGGTCGGGCGTGAATTCACCTCCATCCTCGACCTGGACGAATTGTTGCACAAAACAGTTGACATCATCTGTGAAGCGTACGATTTCTACTACGCTGGCGTCTTCCTGGTTGACGAAACGGGGGAATGGGCCGTATTGCGTGCCGGTCGAGGCGAGGCCGGCGCCGCCATGATCGCCGAGGGGCACAGATTAAAAGTAGGCGGCCTCTCAATGGTCGGCACTGCCATTGACCAGCGTCAGGCCCGCATCTCTCTGAGCGTGGGGGAAGAGCCGGTTTACTTCAAGAACCTCCATTTGCCCGACACCCGTTCCGAGATGGCCCTGCCCCTGATCGTGGGCGAGCAGGTCATCGGGGCAGTGACAGTTCAAAGCATCGAGGAGACCACCTTTAACAGCGACGACGTCACCTCTTTGCAAGCCATGGCCGATCAGTTGGCAGTCACCATCAACAACGCCCGCTTGCTCAAGGACCTGGAGACAGCTCACGCTGAACTGGTGCGCAGCAAGACCTATCAAGCCATCGCCGAAGCGACCGGCGAATCAATCCACTGGGTGGGCAATAAGGCCGCCCCCATTCCCGGCAGCGTAGCCCGCATCACAGAGGACATGGTCAAATATCTGATTATGGCTAACGCGCTCATAGCAGAGATGCCGCCCGACCTGCGCGAGCACAAATTCGCGCAACTGCTGGCAAAAGCCGCCGCAGAGATAGCCGCACGCGGCATCTCTACGGCGGAAATCCAGGCCAAACTCGAGTCCCAGCCGCTAAAACGGCTGCGCAAGACGTTGACCGTCGAGTCCATCTTTGAGGACCTGGAAATCATCGAAAGCAGCACCCGCTCGATTCTGAACATCAAAGAGGACCTCATCGGTCCAGCCCGGCAGCGCAAACTCGAAACGATCTTTCTGCCCGAGATGCTGGAAGAGACCATCGCCTCGATGGGAATACCGGATGAGGTCGTGCGCACTCTCTTTGCCAGTGACCTGCGTCCCGTGCGAGCCGACAAGCGTCAACTGGCCCGTGTCTTCACCAACCTGATCAAAAACGGCATGGAGGCAATGGACAATATCCAAGATAAAAAATTGTTCGTCTGGGCGCGAATGGCGGATGAACCGGGCTTTGTCGTGGTTGACGTGATTGACCACGGCGTCGGCATCCCGCCCGACCAGATTGACAAAATCTGGATGGCGTTTTACACTACCAAAGGCGACCGGGGCGGGACCGGGCTGGGCCTTCCAGCCTGCGCCCAGATCGTGGGACAGTTGGAGGGGAAAATCACAATCGAAAGCGACGTCGGCCTGGGCACAACGTTCAGCGTGTTCTTACCGGCGCTGGAGGAGGTGCCCGGCACCCCCGAAAGGATAGAGCAATGACAAAAGAAATCAGGATTTTGCTGGTGGACGACGAAAAACTGGTCAGGCGCAGTATGGAAAAGACACTGCTGCGGGCTGGGTTCGACGTCGAGACGGCGGAGAACGCCAGCGCGGGACTGGCTGCGTTCAAAGCAGCTCGAGAGGAGAGCGAGCCATTCGACATCGCCATCCTGGACCTGAATATGCCCAACCTGGAAGGGCAAGAAGATCCAAACGCCGGTCTCAAACTGTTGAGTAAACTTGTCGAGATTGACACCGACCTCCCGGTCGTCGTCCTCACCGCCTTCGACGAGGTCGCCCGGGCCAAGGAAGCGGTTGCGCGCGGCGCGCGGGCCTACTTTGTCAAAGGGCGCGAGGCCGGGTTGCTCAAGATCGTAAACGACATAATCAACGAGTGAGGAGAATGTGATGAAAAAAGGTGTGACGTTGGCCGAACGACGCGCGGCCTTGCTTCAGGCCGGGGCCGAGGTAAGCCGCAAAGTCAGTTCGATATTGGATCCCGAACAACTGCTGAACGAAACAGTTGACGTGATTTGTGACGAGTTTAACTTTTACTACTCCGGCGTCTTTCTGCTCGACGAAGCGGGCGAGTGGGCCGTGCTGCGCGCTGGTCGCGGCGAGGCCGGCGCCGCCATGCTCGCCGAAGGACACAGGCTGAAAGTGGACGGCCCCTCAATGATCGGCGCTGCCACCGGCAGGGGCAAGGCGATCATCGCCCTGGACGTGGGCGAGGAGCCGGTTCACTTTAAGAACCCCCACCTGCCCAACACCCGCTCCGAGATGGCGTTGCCACTTGTCGTGGGCGGCAAGGTCATTGGCGCGCTGACGGTGCAGAGCATCGAAGAAGCCGCTTTCAACGGCGACGACATCACCGCCTTGCAGGCAATGGCCGATCAATTGGCTATCGCGATTGACAACTCTAGGCTGTACGCCGAGGTCTACGATCTGCTGGATCAACTCGCCCGCCGCACCAAACTTTTGCAAGCCGCCGCCCAGGTCGGGCGCGACGTCACTTCTATTCTTGACCTGGAAAGCCTGCTGAATAATGCAGTTGACATTATCTGCGAGGCATACGACTTTTACTACGCCGGTGTCTTCCTGGTGGACGAAACGGGCAAGTGGGCCGTGCTACACGCTGGCCGGGGAAAGGCTGGCGCGGCTATGCTCGCCGCAGGGCACAAGCTCAAAGTGGGCGGCCATTCGATGATCGGCACCGCCGTCGAGCAGCACAAGGCCCGCATCGCCCTGGACGTGGGCGAGGAGCCAGTCCACTTTAAGAATCCGCACCTGCCCGACACGCGCTCAGAAATGGCCCTGCCGCTGATCGTGCGGGACGACGTCATCGGCGCTGTGACTGTCCAGAGCATCGAAGAGGCCGCCTTCAGCGACTATGACATCACGTCGCTGCAGGCCATGGCCGACCAACTGGCCGTCGCCATCAACAATGCCCGCCTGCTCAAAGAACTGGAGGCCGCTCACGCCGAATTGGTGCGCACCAAGACCTTTGAGGCCATCGCCAGCGCCACCATTGAGGCAATCCATTGGATCGGCAACAAGGCGTTGCCTATTTCGGCCAGTGTCAACCTGCTGCAAAACGATCTGGAGCGGCTCTCGGAGGCCGACGCCGACCTGGTGGAATCTATGCGCGAAGACCTGGCAATGATCAACGATAGCGCCCGGCTGATCGTCTCCGTCCAGGAACACCTGATCGGCCCGGCCCGCGAGGAAAAGCCCCGCCCGACCATGGTGGACGACGTACTCAAGGACACGGTAGTGGCGATGGATATCCCGGTCGAGGTGATCAGCTACACCGTGGCCCCCGACCTGCCGCTGGCGGTGGCGGACACCACTCAACTGAGCCGCGCTTTTGGCTACGTGCTGCAGAATGCATTGGAGGCCATAGAAGGAGCGGACGAGCAGCGCATCACGGTGGAGATCGCGCCCAGCGAGGACAACCGTTTTGTCGCCGTTCGCATCGGCGACAGCGGCCCCAGCATCCCGGAAAGGGAACTGGACAAAATCTGGGCTGCCTTCTACACCACCAAGGGAGCCAGGCATGCCGGCATGGGGCTTTCGGCATGCCTGCAAATTCTCAAACAGATCGAGGGCCAAATTTCGGTCAGCAACATCCCAGGCGGGGGAACAATGATCGAGATGTTGATTCCCGCCTTTGATGGCATCATCCCAGCAGCGAGCCTGCCGCGCGGCAAGTTCATCCTGCTCGTTGACGACGATGACAGTTGGAGCCGCTTTGCCGCAGTAACGTTGAGAGCGGCGGGGAACACGGTCACCCGTTCCGCCACGGGGCAGGTTGACCCGGTCACGTTCGACCTGATCCTGATGGACGACGTACTGGAACAGGCTGACGGTCAGGCCGTGCTGAAGCGACTGAGCAGGGCTGGCGCGAGCAGCAAAACCATCGTCGTCGCTTCCGATATGCGGGTGGAGCGGGTGATGGAGTTGATGCAGCTTGGCGTCCGTGACGTGCTGCTCAAGCCCTACACCCCCGCCGCGTTGGCGAAAATAGTCGCTTGATTCGAGAAAAAGACCTCAAGGGTTTTGGAAACCCTTGAGGTGGGTGTCCGTCAAATTTTTGCGCCGGGTAGTGGATCTTGCCTGGGAGCGCGGGCGTCCCCCGCCGAGGAGGGGCGAGGCAGTGCCTCGCCCCTACGACTCCAATGCCCGCGT
>QMOE01000205.1 GCA_003648125.1 Chloroflexota bacterium | reverse complement strand
CGCTTGAGATGAAACAGTGCTACATCTGTATTGCCTTCAGACAGGGCGATCAAGCCGAGTTGTTCGTCAGCATCTGAAGCGCCTCTGGGATCGCTGATCTCGAGATACAACTGCTTAGCTCGTTCTCCTAACCGCCGGGCCTCCCCCAAGTTTCCTTGGTTCATATTGACCCAGGCCAAGTGATGGGCAGCCGTGGCGACGGTGCCGGGGTTCTCCTCCAACTCGCCCCGGCGGAGCAACTCATGCAAGAAACCAGTAGCCTTCTGATAATCCCCTTTTTTGCGATAAACAACGCCCAGCATCAAGAGGGTGTGGTCAGCGGAACTGGTCGCACCGGCACGCCGCCGAAGTTGGTCAACCTCTAGGTAAAGATACAGAGCCTGATCCAGTTCACCTCGGTTCAAATGATAGGCGGCTACCTCTGCCTTAGCCGTAGTGATACCATCGAGATCTTGTAAGTCATACAGAAGCTTCTCGGCTGTGGCTAGTGTATTGAGCGCCAACCGGTAGTCGCCACGATTTAGTTGGAGGCGGCCCAGAGCCAGCACAGCACGGGCGTGGTTGATAGGATCGGCGCTCCGGCTTGCCTTGATGGCGGCCTGTGCATCGGTCAGCGCGTTATCCCAATCTCCCAATGCATTATGGGCTTCGTACTGGAGCAACAGTACCCAGCCCTGATTGACCCCCAGTCGCTCACAGGCTTGCAACCCACCGTGGCAGTACGCCAGTAACTCGTTGTTCAATGCGCGCTGGCGCAGGTAGACGGCCAAAGCCCTGGTGAAAGCAATGATCTGCTGTGCCGATTCAGAGTCATCCTGAACAGCCAGCCAAACACGAGCCGTTTGGAAGTTGGCGGATTCTTGATCCAGCGATGCAAAGTCGTGTGCGTGGGTCTGGGCGTAGCACAGATAGTGATTAGCAAAGCGGTGCGCTGACGCAGCATAACACAGATGCCAATCACTGGGACTTTTCATTTCTCGATAGACTTGAGGAATCTGTCAACTGCCTCCACATCCCGTTTCATACCAAGGCTACCGAAGCCATCTCGCGCCAATCTGGCTAATTGCCGAGCTGAGTCATGATTGCCCATCTGGCGTTCCACTTCCGCAAGCCCGAGATGACAACCGTAAAGCATATCTTTTCGTTTAACCTTGTGGCAGACGGCCATCGCTTGCTGGAAGCCCAGTCGCGCGCTTGTCAAATTACCCACTTCAAGTTCCAGTTTCCCAATGTTTAGCAAAACCCCAGTCAGGCGAATCAAATCGCCAGTTGCCTCGTACCCCTTACAAGCTTCCGCATACAATTGGCGTGCTGTCTCAAGGTCGCCTTGCCTACGAGCCACACTTCCTTGCAAGTTCTTGGTCTCTGCTATCATGCCCTCATAGTTGTTCTCTTTAGCAATTTGAAGCGCTTTCCTGAAAAGATTTTCCGCTTGTGCGATTTCTTTTATGCGAAAGGCCAGTACACCGAGATAGCGGAGGAGAACGCACGTGCCACGAGTGTCTCCAATCCTTTCAAAGATAGATCTGGACTGATTAAATAACCCGCGCGCAATCTCAAACTCACCTTGTTCCATTTGTAACCAACCCATCTCGCTCAAGAGCCAAGCCTCTTTGTCACGTTTGTTCAGACGCCTAGCTGCCTCCAATCCGCGACTTCCCCACATCGAATAGAGTTCCCAATATCCCCGAAACCAAAGGAAGTCGCTCGCGTACTCCCAAAATCTAATGATGAGTGAATCCTGCCTCTGATGTATTGCCAGTTCAAAACACAGTTGAAGGTTTGGAAGATCCTCTGCCAGCGCATCAAAGTCCTGAGTATGCATCTGGGCATAGGCCACATAGTACTCAGCGAACGAGTGACCCGTCTTCTGATATAGGACTTTAGCCCAATCCAGAGTCATCTGAGCAATATTTTTCTGGACTATCATATCATGCTGGAAAGGGGATTCTCAATAAATCGTCGGCGCTGCCTATAGCACATAGAGCTTGCCGCTTCCTAGTTCCTCATCACCTCTATTCTAACACCTGCACAATATCCGACAGCACAAAGTATTGGGTCAGTGCATGCAGGTAATAACGCACCTGCTTTAGGCTGGGCGACTCGCCCATTTCCAGGAACGAGAGCCGCCATAACTCGTCAATGCTGCGTCTTAGCGCTTCGTCCGGCAGGTCACTGGTCACTTTCACTGCTTCATAGGTGCCGCCAACACTCGGGGCAAAGTGGGCCATTGAGATTAACAGCCTCTTGCCATCATCGGAGAGCAAATGCCAGGAAGGGAAGAAGATAAACTTGTAGAAGCGAAGATAATCATCTTCGGCAGTCTCTCCTTCTAGCACCTGCACCTCCCGCAATTGTTCTAGCACCACATTCATTGGCAAGAGGTCCAGTTGACCCACGATCAATTTCAAAGCCAGTGGAGAACCGCCAGTGGTCTGTGCGATTTCCCCAAGCTCTTCGGGCTGGGCCGTTGCTACTCTCTTGATGCCTTTCTCTTCAGCTTCCTGACGAATGAAACGCAGGGCACCATCCCCATCCAGACCGGCGAGGTGGATAGCATAGAGATCACCCTTAAAACGGTGGCGGCTGGTCAGGAGAGCCTTGCTAGGCTCCAGGAGCGATCGCAACCGACAAGCGATCTCGTTTTGAGGCTCTTTGGCTGTTTCCAGGTTATCTAGCACTACCAGCACCCGCTGACTTTGCAGCAGCGTTCGTACTCGCGCTTCTTTTTCCACCCCTTTGAGCCTGGGCACGTCCAACGCACCCAACTGACGGGCAATAGCATCAAGAGCAATCTCAAAGGTAAACATGCCGGTCCCCTGCCGGTGGTTCCGGCTAGAGAGTTCCTCTTTTGGTGCCTGTTCCCATACCACCACATCAAACAAGCGCTGGGCCAAGCACCGGTCGGCCACCTCCCGTGCCAGAGCCGTCTTGCCAATACCCCCCATCCCATCTATAGTCACCATCCACTTGCCGGCTGGATCACGTAGTGCAGCCATCACCTCCCCCAGTAACGCATCGCGCCCAACCAATTCGCGGTAGGATTTGACGGGCAGGTCAAACATCCTTGTGCCAGGTTCAGTAGGCGTGTGTGGAAAACCGACTTCCTGCACTGGTAGAGGTGCCGGGACCTCGGCCTCGGGCAAGCCGTGCAGGAAGAGGTAGATAGATATTGGCAATGCGATGACAAAGGTAACAACAAGCGCACCATACACTAACCAGGGCTGGTCGGCCAGACTGGGAGCCATATAGGTAGCAACCAGATCAGAGAGAAGGCCAACCAGCAGTGAAAGCCCAGTGGATATAACAAAGGCCAATACCAATCGTCTGTTTCTCATTGGTTGTTTCCTCCTGGGAGGCAGCGATAGTGAGGGGGATCTAATGCCGTTTTGAATAGCTTCTTCATCCGCTGGCATTCCACACCATTCATTGAAGCTCTTGCCGACCGCTTCCACCGCCAACCGGTTTAGCGCATCCACGATTTGCGCCCGCTCGGCGCGACGAGTCTCGGTGTCGCCGTGGCGGCGGGACTGGGCAATGTTCTCCAGCAGCCGTGTTTGTAGGGTCAGGGCCTCGGCGTAGCGGGGGTGATCTTTACCCAACCGTTTCAAAAGTTCCGCTAAACCGCGCTCGTAAGCAGCAAAGACGACTGTCATTCCCCACTTGAGCAAATCGGCCAACCGCGCCCCATCCTCGGGGTTGCGGCGACAGTGATCCAATAGCAAGTTGACCATCTCGCCCCGCTGTAAACCGCGCGCGAATTTATCATAGACCACGGGGAAGTGATCCAGGCACAACGTTTCGAGTTCTACAGAATCCAGCCGCTGCAGGCGAGCGCGCAGCGCAGCGGGTGTGGACGCCGAAGACGTGGCCGCCGGAGGCGCGGCCTTCGTCACCTGGCCGACGTTGCCGTCACCCACCACGTTGCCGTCGCCGGTGATGGTGATGCGGGGCTGCTGCGCCGGCGGTAGGGCCACGTAATCCCCGGCCACATTGATCTGCGTACCCACAGGCTGCCTGCGCTGGTCGAAGATCGGCGATGGGGGCGCAGTCGCCGCCCCGTTCAAGCGCGTCGCCAGTTCCACGACCTCGCGGCGCTTGGCTTCCAGATCGAGTTTGAGATGCACGGGGATGGTCAAGGCCGTGTACCCGGCGGCTTGTTCTTCAAGGATTGCCAGCGCGCGGCGGGCGCGCTCCAATGCTGCGGTCAAGTCAGTTGTCATAAGGCCTCCGTATCTCGAGAGTCATCACATCGCCTTGGGGCGTTTTTCTTGGCAGCCAACACGCTAAGTATAGGGCCAAATGGTCATTTGGGCAATTTTTCTTTCACGCCAACCCCGCCACCGCCGCGCTCAAATCCTGCGCGTTCGGCTGCGTGTCTGTGACCATAAGGTCCCATGACCGTTGGTAAATCGCCGTCGTCGCCACGCTGGAATGTCCCAACAGCGCGGCGACCGTCACCAGGTCGGTCTTTACCTCGCGCAGGAGCCGCGTGGCGAAGGTGTGACGCAAGACGTGCGGCGTCACTGCGACGCCGGCGGCCTCTCCCAGCGCAGCGATGCGGAACTGGATCCCCCGCGCGCCCAACCGTCCCCGCTGGCCGAGAAAGAGCGTGTCACCCCGTTCAGTGGGACGCACCGTCAAGTAGGCTGCCACCGCTTTGCGGGCTTCCTTGTGCAGCGGGACCTCGCGGTACTTCCGGCCCTTCCCTGAGCGGACGATGACCTTGCCGTTCTTGCCATTGAGGAGCACATCGTCCACACGCAAAGCGGCGCATTCCGAGACGCGCAGGCCGGTGTAGAGCAGCAGGTTGAGCAGCGCCTCGTCGCGGAGGGCGTCCACCAACGTGGGCGTGATTGCGTCGCCGGCCTTGACCTGGGCCAGTTGGCGTTGGGCGGCGGCCTCGCGCTGCAAGCGGTAGACCTCCTGCGTTGTGAGCGCCTTGGGGGTGCGCTGGGCCTGCTTGAGGCCCTGCACGTCGCGCGCGGGATTGGTGCTAGCCTGCCCGGTCTGCATCGCCCAGGCGAAGCAGACCCGTAGCGCGGCGAGGGAACGGTTCACGCTGGCGGGCTTACGCCCCTCGGCGACGAGATGATCGCGGTACTTCTGCACGTCGAAGGGCGTGACTTCGACGGGGGGCACGGGCCGCCCCAATTGCGCGGCCAACCAATCAAAGAAGGCCGCCGCGTCACTGCGGTAGGCTTTGACGGTGTGCGGGCTGCGGTCCTGCGCCTGCAAATAGGCGGTGAATTTGTCTAAGAATGTGGTCATCGGAACCCTCCTCGCTGGGCCTTAGATTTATGCGTTGGGTTTTGAAGCAGAAAAACCCCGTAAAATGGCCCTTGCGAGGTCATTTTACGGGGTTTTAGAGGAATTGTCAACGCATAATGTCTCTTAT